>CBDTZE010000006.1:0-19509 GCA_965364815.1 uncultured Nitriliruptoria bacterium
CGAGGCTTCCGCCATCGCCGGCCTCTCCGAGACCTGGGGCTGGATCGACCCGGACGACGGGACCGAGTACGTCATCCAGGGTGCATCCAACGGCGTGCACTTCCTGCGCCTGACGGACCCCACCGACCCCGAGTACCTCGGCTTCATGCCCAACACTGCCGGCGCCCAGCTGATCTGGTACGACATGAAGGTCAACGACAACTTCCTGTACACGGTCAGCGAGTCCGCCCCCCACAACGTGCGAGCGTTCGACCTGCATGAACTGCGTGGGGCATCGGGTCGCAACAACGTCTTCGTCGACGGCGGTCGTTACCTGCCGAACGTCTCGGCCCACAACATCATCATCAACGACGAGACGGACCGGGCCTTCGTCGTCGGCGGCAACGTCGGACTCGTCGCCTCCGTCCCGGACCCGTTCGCATCGTGCTCCGGCGGCCTGATCATCCTCGACCTCTCCATCGCGGCGCTCCCACAGCAGGAGGGCTGCTGGGACGGCGACGCCTACATCCACGACTCGCAGTGCGTCGTCTATCGCGGCCCCGACACCGAGCACTTCGAGCAGGAGATCTGCCTGAACTCCAATGAGGACAGCTTCTCCATCATCGACGTCACCGACGCGTCGGACATCACACGCCTGGGCCTGATCGACTACTCCGACGTGGCGTACACCCACCAGGGTTGGATCAGCGAGGACCACACCCTGTTCTTCCTCGGCGATGAACTCGACGAGCAGGACTTCGGTCTCAACACCCGCACGATCATCTACGACATCACGGATCTGGACAACCCGGTCCTCGCCGGCGAGTACGTCCATGACAACACGTCGATCGACCACAACATGTACATCAAGGACGGGTTGCTGACGCAGAGCAACTACACCTCCGGGATGCGCGCCTTCACGATCGAGAACGCCCGCGAGGGCAAGCTCACACCGGCCGGCTTCTTCGACATCTTCCCGGACAGCGATGCAGCCGTGTTCGCCGGGACGTGGGGCCACTACCCCTACTTCGACTCGGGCGTCATCGCGATCAGCTCAACCGACGAGGGCATGGCCATCGTGCGTCGCTCCGAGCCGGCCGTGTTCCCCGTGTCGGAACCGGAGCCGGCACCTGCTCCTGCTCCCGAACCGACCCCCGCCCCGTTGCCCGCAACCGGTGGCGGCGCCGTCCTGGTCGGCGGAGCACTGCTGGCCCTGGCCCGCGGTCTGCGCCGAAACGCCTGACCCACGTTCGACCCGGTCAGGCCGGGGCGCGAACCGGGAACTCGTCGAGTGCGCTGGCCACGACGTTGACGGACTCCGGCGCCACCGGAAGGCCGGCGTGGGACGAGTCGACGTCCACGACCTCCGCGCTGGGATCGTCTGCGGCGGCAGCCGTGACCATGCCGTCCTGGCGTCCACGGACGGCGATGTAGGGGATGCCGTTCGGCATCGGGCCGGACAGGTCGCGGTAATAGTCGTCGCAGCAGGGGCCGAAGCCGCACTCGCCGATCAGCCCCTTCGCGCCCAGCCGGCTGGCGGCCCGCATGCCCGTCTTGATCAGGCGCAGCAGCAACGCCACGTCGTGCGGTCGAACGGTCGGGCTGCCCAGCGTGACCAGGCCCTCGACGAGGTCGGGGCGGCGGACCGACAGCACCTTCGACAGCGACCCACCACGGGAGTGGCCCACCAGGACGATCGGTCGGCCAGCCTCGGCGACGAACGCCTCTGCCTCTGCCTCCAGTCGGGCCAGCATGACCTCGTTGCAGTCGACGTTCAGGCCGATTCCGGAGCCGTGGGCGTCATGCCCTGCGGCTCGGAGGCGTGCGACCAACGGCTTCACGGCGCGGCCTTCGTCGAGGAAGCCGTGGACCACCAGGACGGGGCGAGGACGATCTGCAGCCTCGGCAGGCGGCATGGACCGGGCGTCACGCAGATCCTTGAGCACGCGTCGTTCGCGAAGCAGCGAGGTCGTCAGGGCGGAGCCCGGCAGCCCCAGGTAGTCCCAGGTCGACTGGTGGTGGTCGGACATCCTGGCTCCGCTCGTTCGAGGTACGCGACGTGACTCGGCTCAGCCGATCGGGGCGCGGCCGTGCAGGGCATCGGTGACCTCGCCCGCGGCCTCGACCAGGCGCTTGGCGTAGGCCGGGACCTCGCGGGCGGGAATCTGGCCCTGGAAGCCGATGAGGAAGAGCGCGAGCGTGACGCGTCCACGGGCATCGAACACGGGCGCCCCGATGTGGTTGACCCGGTAGGCAGCTTCGTCGGCCAGTTCGGTCAGCGCGTACTCCTCGGCGCCGGCCGGGGCACCGTTGCCGGACTCCCCGCGACCCAGCTGCTCGACCATGCGCTGCTGCTCGTCGCCGCCCAGGCCGACGGAGTAGCCGCGTTCTCGCACGACCTCCAGGGCCTCGCGGTACCGGGCGAAGTCGGCCTTGGTGGCTTTCGGTCCGAGGTTGCCCAGCCAGCGGTCGATCTCCTCGGCACCGGCCCACGCAACGAAGACGGAACCCAGCGGTGGACGCAGCGGCATGCGCTGGCCGGGCTGGATGTCGATGCCCAGGGGACGACGAGAACCGGTGGCGGCGAGGATGACGATCTCGTCCACTCCGTCGTCGCGAACGAGCGCCTGCGAGGCAAGGCACTGCAGGTCGAACTCCTCGGAGAGCTCCGCCATGGGGCGCTCAGCGAGGCGTGCCGCCGGATAGGTCTGGCGGGCTGCCGCTCCGACCGCGATGAGCGCGGGACCCAGGCAGTAGGCCAGGGAGTCCGGGTTGCGGATGACCCAACCCTCGTCGGCGAGGGTGGCCAACAGCGCGTGTGCGGTGGCCTTGTTCAGGTCCAGTTCGCGTGCCAACTCCGACAGCGTGAACTGCTCGGTCGGGCTGGAGGCGAGGTGGTTGAGCACCGCGACACAGCGTTCGACGGCGGGCGATCGGCGAGCCATCAGCGGCTCCCGTCTGCGGACGCGGACACGGCGTCGAGGGCGGCACGGGTCGCTGCGCCGATGGCATCGGCCATCGCGGCGTGGCCGCCGTCGTCGGGATGGATGCCGTCGCCCAGCTGGTCGGCGGAGAGCATCGCTCCGCCCTCGACGAGGTGCAGCCGGGTGTCCCCGTCAGCGATGCGCTTGCGCACGACGTCCTCCATGGCGCCCCGCAGGTCGGCCAGCGTCGCGCCCAACCGGTTGGGCGTGGACTCCGCGTCGGGGCGTACGACTGGCGAGGCAACCACGATCGGCGTCGTCGGCTGGTCCTGACGAAGCACGGCCAGGAAGGCGTCGGTGTTGGCCGTCATCTGCGCCGCCGAGTGGGGCGTACGGGTCCAGCAGTTCGTCCCGTGGCAGACCGTGATCACGTCGGCGTCGAGCTTGGCGACCTGCTCCGCGCTGGCCGTCTCTCCACGGGCCGCCCCGGCATACCCGAGGTTGACGTGGTCAAAGCCGAACCGACGGCCCGCGATCGCCGGCCACGCCATGGCCGGTTGGGAGGCGATCCAGCCCTCGGCCACGGAGTCGCCGTAGACGACCCAACGGGGCTGGGCCGGTGCGGGCTGCGCTTCGCCGCCGATGCCCTCGACCGAGAGGACCCACGGCTTCATGCCCTCGGGCAGGAAGACGATGGTGCGTTCCGCGCTGGGGTCCAGCGGCACCTCGACACGACCGTCGCCCAGCACGGCGGCAACGGAAGCGATCGGTCCGTCCGCGGTCCACGAGGCGAACGTGATCCCTGCCCCGTCACCTCGGTAGCCGAGGTTGTCGTTGTCGCAGCGATAGTCGACGGCCAGGGCCGTGGCGTCGCCGACGACTTCCAGCCGCGCCCCGACCGGGATGGTCGCCATCTGCCACGTGTCGCCCGGCACCCGCATCCGGTCGATCGGGTTCACGCGGGGATACGGGACCGATCGGGTGCCCGGCCAGACCACGCCACGGAGGAACGCCTCGGGCTGTTCTGGGCGACGCCCGCGACGGGCGTCTCCCTCGACGACCAGCAGGTGCGGAGCGTTCTCCGAGCTCATCACTCCCCCAGTGGGTACGGGAACTTGGCAGCCACGCCACCGTCGATGGAGATCACCTGGCCGGAGACGAACGCCGACAGGTCACTGAGGAGGAAGAGCAGGACGGACGCGATGTCGCGTGGCTCGGCGACGCGACGCAGCGGGGCGTTGGCGGCGTTGCGTTCGCGGCCTTCCTCGCCGATCATGGCACTGATGCGCGGCGTCCAGACGACGCCCGGGGCGACCGCGTTGGCACGCATGCCCATGGGGCCGTACTCGACGGCGACCGAGCGCGTCAGCGACAGCAGGCCGGCCTTCGCTGCGCCGTAGGCCGCGTGATAGGGCGCCCCGGTGATCCCGGATGCGGAGCCGACGAACGCGAAGGCGCCACGCTGGCCGTTGTCGTCGCGGCGCTCCTGCTTGCGCATGATGTTGCCGCCGATCTGGGCCAGCAGCCAGGCGTGGCGAAGCACCATGCCGAAGGTCCACTCCCAGTCGTCATCGCTGGTCTGCAACAACGGGACGTACTTCGCCATGCCGACGATGTCGACGATCGCGTCGATGCGTCCGAGGTCGGACTGAGCGCCCTTGACGGCCGTCTCCAGCTCGCCCCGTTCGCGAACGTCGGCGGTTGCCGGCGTCCCACCGGTCTCCGAGGCGACGTGCTCGGCGGCCTCGGTGTCGTAGTCGAGGCAGACGAGACGGGCGCCGTTCTGGGCCAGAGCGTGGGCGACCTGTCGGCCGATCCCCTGGCCTGCGCCGGCGATCAGGATCCCTCGACCATCCAGCCGCATCATGCCCGCGTAGTCGGGCACCTCGGTGGTGTCGAGCGTGCGGGCCTGTGCGACCCCTGCGTCCTTGCCGGGCAGTGCGCCGGCCCCGTCGTCAGCCACAGTGGTCTCCATCGTGGAAGAACGAAGGGGGGCCGCTGTGGCCCCCCTCCGTGGATGTCTTGCTCAGGCGTTGGCCTCGGCCCACTTGGCCGCGACCTTCTGCATGATCGGGTTGTTCTCCGGGTCGGGCTGGTAGGTCTCCAGCTCCGGCATGACGTGCTTGTTGAGCAGTTCCATCGACGTCATGATCGAGTCGTGGGGCAGGAAGCCGAACTGCTTGTAACAGAGCAGCTGGTCGACGCCGCAGTCCGCGTACTTCTTCATCTTCGGCACGATCTGGTCGGGCGTACCGATCATGATCATGTCGTAGTCGTTGAAGATCTTCGGGTCGATGTCGCCGTCGGCGAACTTCGTCAGGAGCGGGAACAGTGCGTCCGCCTTCTCCTTGGGCATGTGGGCGAGCTCCCACTCGAGGGTGAACTCGGCGATGTTCTTGTACCACCACCACACGGACTCCCAGGCCCGGTTCTTGTCCAGGTCTGCCTCGTCCTCGACGCAGTGGACGAGGGTGTAACAGGCGGCCCGGTTGTTGGCGATGTCCAGGAGCTGGTCGGTCGCCGTCTTGGCTGCCTGCTTGTAGTTGTAGATCAGGTCAGCCATCTGCGAGATGGGCTGCATGATCGCGAAGGACAGCAGGCCCATGCCGTGGTCACCGGCGATGATGGAGGACTCCATCGAGGTGGCGGCGATCCAGCCCTGGGGCGACGGGTCCTGGTACGGCTTGGGCGTCACCATGCGACGCGGGAAGCTGAAGGTCTCCGACTCGTACTCGAAGTACTCCTCGCGCCACATGCCGGCAACGATGCGCGCGGCCTCGCGGAGCTGCTCCTTGGACGTCGCGGCGTCAACGCCGAACGCCATCTGCTCCATCGGGGTCGAACGACCCAGGCCCCACTCGACGCGCCCCTGCGAAAGGACGTCGACGGTGGCGACCTTCTCCGCGATGCGGGACGGGTGAATGAACCCGAACGGTGCGAGCGTCACACCGAAGCCGAGCTTGATGTTCTCGGTGATCTGACTCAGGGCGCCGAGGACGGCCTCCGGCGTCGGCATGTGCGAGCGGCCCTCACGGAAGTGGTGCTCCACGCACCAGACCGTGTTGAACCCGAGCTTGTCGCCCAGCTTGATCTGCTCGAAGGCTTCCTTGTACGACTGCTGCTCCGCAGCCTTCTGGCCGTACGGGTGCTCTCCGGGCCATGGCCGCGGGACGTCGATCTCGTAGAACAGGTCGAGCTTCATGGGTGCCTCGCTGGCGGTCCGGTTGTTCGCAATGTCGAACAAGGGTTTACAACTGCAACCCGGACAGTACGAGGCCGACCCGCCAAGGTCAATTCTGACGGACCGTCAGATTGCCCTCTTGGACAGATGCGAGGGCGCAGTGATCGTGAGCGGAACGCCAGCGCGAGGACGGGGCGCAACGATCCGCAGATCCCGCGGGAGCGTCACGACGAAGGCCGCCCCCTCGCCTCCGGTGTCGTCGAGGCGGACGGTGCCCCCGAGTACCGCTGCCACGCGGCGCACGATGTAGAGCCCCAGGCCATGCCCCTCGCTTCCACGACGGCGGTTGAAGCAGTCGAAGATCCGGTCAGCGTTCTCGGTTGACACGCCCGGCCCATCATCCAAGACGCGAACCTCGACATTGCTGCCGACGATCTCGACCTCGATCCGTATGGCAACCCCGGGGCCGCCGTGTGCGACCGCGTTGTTGACGAGGTTCGTCACGATCTGCTCCAACATCATGCGGTCCTGCACCACCGCCGCCCCGCCTTCGGCAACCTCGATGAAGGTGTCGGGGGCGATGCTCCGTGCGCCCTGGGCGATCCTCTCGAGCTCCTCGACGAGGTCGAAGAACGTCGCGCGGACCGTCGGTAGCGCGCCTTCCGTGAGCAGGAGTCGGTGCACCAACTCCTGGGCCCGGTCGGTCTGGCGGTCGAGGATCGCGACGACCTGATCTCGAACGGGACGGGTGAGACAGCCGTCGTCCGCCGTGAGCACCTTGGCGGCCGTCACCATCGCCGCCAGCGGGGCGCCGAGGTCGTGGGCCAGCATTGCGAGCGTGTCACGCCGGCCAGCCTCGAGGTTGCCCGCCCGTTCCAACTGGGAACGCAGCCCCACCTCGCTCTCCACCACATGCCCCAGGTCTCGGAGAACGTCGAGTTGCGAGCTGGTCCATCGACGAGGACGGCGGTCGATGGCGCAGAGCGCGCCGAGCACCACGCCCTCCCTGTCGTGGATCGGAACCCCGAGGTAGGCCACCACGCCAAGATCCGAGGTCGCCCCGTTCTCGATCGCCGGGATGACTTCCGCGATGTCCTCGACCACCAGGGGCGCGTCGTTCGCGACGACGAACTTGCAGTACGAGTGGGTCAGTGGTGTCTCACGCGCCGAGTCCCACGGCTCCTGGAGACCCAGGGCCCCCTTGAAGAACTGGCGATCCTCGTCCAGGATCGAGAGCAGCACGACCGGGACGTCCAGGACGCGCGCCAGGATGCGCAGGATCCGGTCGAAGTTCTCCTGGGCGGGGGCGTCGAGGAGACGCGACCGATGCAGACCTCGAAGCCGTTCCGGCGCCGAGAGACGCGACCGCACCTGGCCGTCGTCCACGATCCTGATCGGTTCACACAACTGCGCCATCGGTCCGTCCCCGTGTTTCGTACGAGGGACCTGTCGCCCACGGCGCGGGCTGGACAATCGGACTGGACCGACGACGACGCCACGGGGCAAGTTCGGGCCATCCGGGCAGGCGCCGGGCGTGCACCCGTCAAGCGGGCTTGCGACCCGTCACCGACCACACGATGATTCGCGCCATCGAGGTGCGCGCCGCGTCCTCGGCGACCCCCCACCCCTGCTCGGCCTGGCGATGCTCGGCGACGTGGGCCAGCATCGACACGAGCACACCGGCCTGGGCACGAGGGTCGACGTCGTCGGGGTGACGGCCATCCGCCTTCATGGCGCGGATCTCCTTGGCCAGGCCCTTGGACACCGGCGCCAGCAGGTCGTTGCGCAAGGCGCGGAAGGCCCGGTCCCCCTCGACGATCGCGAGGTCGACCACCTTCATGACGGCCTGGTGGTCGCGCCAGAAACCGAGGAAGGCATCGACCAGCGAGTTGGCCGCCTCGGTCGCTCCCTTGCCACTCCAACTGGCATCGACAAGCGGCGCGGTCAACGCCTGGTCGTCCTCGACCATGACCTGCGCCAGCACCAGGATCGCCTCTTCGACGTCCTTGAAGTACTGATAGAAAGTCGCGGGCGAGCACCCGACCTCGCGGGCGATGTCGGCGACCTTCAGGTCACGAAAGGACGTTGTGCCCAGCAGGGCTTCGGTGACCTCGAGGATGCGGTCACGTGTCTGACGTCCGCGCCGCCCCGGGATGCGGCCGTCGATGGCTCGCAGGTCCTCGCTGGGGCTGGCCTCGAGGGTGCGGTCTTCCATGGTCGTACGTCCTGGCGATGGTGATCGCGGCAAGGCTACGACGGGATCTGACGCACCGTCAGATTTCTGCAACCTGTTCCATGGGCTCGCGTCGAGACCGCGTCAGTCGGACCAGTGGGCGAACAGGTCCTCGCAGGTCGTCAGGGTCGCCAGGAGCGCCAGTGTGTTGTCGATGACTGCGTCGGCGTAGTCGCGAGGGATCCCGGTGACCCCGTCCCTCGGGAGCACCACCTGGTACCCGGCGTTGACCAGGTCCATGACGAGGTTGGTGATCGCGACGTTCACCGACACGCCGACGACGACCACGGTTCGGACCTCGAGGTTGGTCAGCAACGAACCGAGGTCGGTCCCGGCGAACGGGCCGATGCCGTGCAACCTCGCCGACACCAGGTCCCCGTCTCGCCAGAGGTGGGGCACGATCTCGGCCGCACCGCTCCCGGGCACCAGCTCGACGTCGGCCCTCGCGGCGACCGCGAACAAGCGGGCATTGCGGGACGAACCGAGGCCGTCGGGGCGGCGATGCGCGACGCCGTGGATGACCGGTACGTCGGCGTCACGCCCCGCATCCAGCAACGCCGCGAGGCGAGGGACCAGTCCGTCGTCGGCCGCCTGTTGCGCCATCGCCGGGAAGACGGCCGGGTCGCCCAGGACGCCCTGTTGGACCTCGCTGGTCACGATGGCCGTGCGGTCCGTCAGCAGGGTCGTCAGGTTCATGTGGTCAGGCTCCCATTGCGTGCTGGAGAGCGAACCGCTCCAGGCTCGCGACCGCTTCGCGAGACGAGGTCCACGGCACGACGATCAGGCGGTCGACACCCGCAGCCGCGTAGGCCGCCACCTCGTCGGCGTCGGGTGACGCCGCGAGGACGGTGACCTCTGGATCATCCAGGCGGCCCGCCTGGTCACATGCCGAGCGGAGTCGCCGGACGGCGATCGCCGCGGATGCGGGCGTGTGGTCCATCCCCAACCAGCCGTCGCCACGCTCGGCGACGCGGCGAAGTGCGGCATCCGACTCTCCGCCGACATGGATCGGCACGCCGCCTGGTTGGACCGGCTTGGGCTCGAACCCGACCTCGTCGAACTGCCACGTGCCGCCCTCGTGGGCGATGCGGTCCTCGGTCCAGAGGCGACGCGTGACGTCGATGGCCTCGTCCAGCATCGCGCCCCGGCGGCGCGGGTCGAGCCCGGCGGCCGTCCACTCCGTACGCAGCCAGCCGGCCCCGACGCCACAGATGGCTCGCCCCTCGGACAGCACGTCCAGGGTCGCGAAGGCTCGCGCCCCGACGAACGGATGCCGGATGCCCAACAGGTAGACGAACGTCCCCAGCTTGATCCGGTCCGTCCTCGCCGCCAGGAAGCCCAGGTACGCCGCCACGTCGAACACGGGCAGCGAGGCATCGATCGGCGGATGCTCCTCCCCCGGCTTGAGCTCTCCGGCGACCTCCGCCGGGATGACGAGGTGCTCCGGCAGCCACAGGGACTCGTAGCCCAGTTCGTCGGCGGCGCCGGCGGCGTCGTTCCACGCCTTGTGGTGCAGCTGCCCGAACGTGATCCCGAACTTCACCGTCGCCCCCACGGTCGAGTGAGCGCCACAGGGCCGTTTCGTGTCCCTCTGTCGCTCACTGGATCCTCTACAGGTCGGGGAGTTCGAAGGCGAAGTTGGGTTCCTGGATGCCGCCGTCGACCTCCAGCATCTTGCCAGTCACGTAGCCGCCCGCGGGTGAGGCGAGGTAGAGCACCGTGGCCGCGATCTCGTCCGGGTGACCGATCCGACCCAACGGCGTCGCGTCCTCCATGCCCTCGCGCAGGTCGTCGTTGGAGACGATGATCTCCAGCGCCGACGTGGCGATCGACCCGACGAAGATCCCGTTGACGCGGATCTTGGGCGACAGGTCCCTGGCGGCCAGCCGGGTGAACTGCGCCAGCCCACCCTTGGCCGTGCCGTAGCTGATGAACCCGCGACCGCCTGCGCGCCCCATCATCGACGAGATGTTGACGACCGACCCGCCGCCCTGCTCCAGCATGAACGGCACCGCTGCCTTGGTGAGTTCGAAGGCGGTCGACACGTTGAAGTGGAACGCCTCCTCGAACATCTCGAGGCTGTTGTCCATGAACGTGCACGGCATCGTGCCGCCCACGTTGTTGACGACGATGTCGAGTCGGCCGAGTTCGTCCTTGGCCGTCTGCGCCAGGGCTGCGACCGCGGCCGTGTCGCTGAGATCTGCCGGAACGACGATGCAGCGTCGGCCGTGCTCCTCGACCTGTGCGGCCACCTTGTCGAGGTCCTCCTTGGTGCGGGAGGCAATGACGACATCGGCGCCGGCCTCGGCCAGCCCGACCGCCGTCGCAGCGCCCAGACCACGCCCCGCGCCGGTCACGATCGCGACCTTCCCGTCAACTCGGAACATCTCCAGCATGGCGCACTCCCTGTTGTTTCTGACGAACCGTCAGAAGCCAACCACGCCGACCGCGCCAGACACGACGACGCCCCGACCGGGTGCACCGGTCGGGGCGTCGTACATCGGGTGACTCAGTAGGTCGGGATGCTGGGGTCGACCTGGCGCGAGTAGGCGTTGATGCCGCCGAACAGGTTGTAGGCCTTGAACCCGGCGTTGCGCATGAGCTCGGTCGACTCGCGTGAGCGGGCGCCGGACTTGCACTGCATGACGTAGGTCTTCGCGTTGTCGAGTTCCGCGAGCTTGCCCGGGAGCGAGTCCTTCGGGATCAGGATGGAGCCCTCGATCTTGGAGATCTCGTACTCGTGGGGCTCGCGCACGTCGATGAGGACGACGTCCTCACGCTTGGACCAGTCCTCGGCGTACTCGCTGGGGACGATCTCGTCGCCGGCCTCGCCGGTCTCTTCACGGTCGTGCGCAGGCATCCCGCAGAACTCCTCGTAGTCGATGAGTTCGGTGATCGTGGGGTTCTCGCCGCAGACGGGGCAGTCCGGGTCCTTGTTGACCTTGACGTACATCCAGCGCTGCTCGAGTGCGTCGTAGAGCCCGAGGCGGCCGATCATCGGGTCACCGATGCCGGCGATGAGCTTGATGCCCTCGATGCCCTGCGAGGAACCGATGATCCCGCACAGCACACCAAGGACGCCACCCTCGGCGCAGTTGGGGACCATGCCGGGCGGCGGCGGCTCCGGGAACATGCAGCGGTAGCAGGGGCCTTCCTTGGCATAGAAGACCGACAGTTGGCCCTCGAACCGGAAGATCGAGCCGTACACGTTGGGCTTGCCCAACAGCACGCAGGCGTCGTTGACCAGGTAGCGGGTCGGGAAGTTGTCGGTGCCGTCGATGACGATGTCGTACTGGTCGACGATCTCCAGGGCGTTGGCCGAGGTCAGGAAGGTCTCGTGCTTGACGACCTCGACGTTCGGGTTGACGTCCTTGATCGCCAACTCCGCGGAGTCGACCTTCGACATCCCCAGTGAGGAGGTGCGGTGGATGATCTGGCGCTGCAGGTTCGACGTGTCGACGGTGTCGTTGTCGACGATGCCGATCGTGCCGACGCCAGCCGCAGCGAGGTAGAGCGCCAGCGGCGAGCCCAGGCCGCCGGTCCCGACCAGCAGGACCTTGGACGCCTTCATCCGCTCCTGCCCTTCCATGCCGACGTCGGGCATGATCAGGTGACGCGAATAGCGGGCGATCTCGTCCTTGGTCAGCGGCTCTCGGCGCTGGACGACGGGCTCGATGTTCGGCATGCGGTCCTCTGCTGGCAGTTGCTTGTGTGGACTCAAGTGAACCCCAGCAACCCCGCACCGCATCCCGCCACCCAACAAAGGGTGGAAACGTCCGGACATTGGTCCGGACGCGGCGACCTCGTCAGTCCGTGAAGGTGATGTCGAGGTCGTACGCCCCGGCCGCGGCGAAGTAGACGACGTGGACCAGGACGTGGACGACCTCGGTGTCCTGTGTCGTCGTGATGACCGCGTTGATCTGTTCACAGCCGGACGGGCAGTCAACGATGGCGAAGGTGCCAGCCTGCGAGATCTGCGATCCCTGCGTGCCGTCGGCGTCGGACTCGAAGATGGCCATGTCCATCTCGGCCGGGTAGGTCGTGGGCGTCAGCAGGAGGTCGAGGTTGGCGCGCTCACGACCCTTCTTCGCGTTCTGTTCCTCATACGGGTTCGTCAACGTGACGAGGACGGTCTCGCAGTAGGTGTCGGGGTCCGTGTCGCACTCGAAGTTGTCGAAGTACTGCGCGTTCGTCCCGAGGCCGGGGCCGCCGGTGACCGTCAGTGCGTCCCCCACGCCCAGTTCGACGGCATGGGTCGGCGCCTGGCGTGCGTCCGATGCGGGTCCCGCGGCCGTCGCCCCCGCCAGGGTCGCGGCGGCGGTCAGGAGAAGCAGGGAACGGCGCATGGTGGGGCTCCGGCGGTGAGGAAGGGATGCCCTGACTTCTTCGCCGCCGGGGCGCCCATCACCTGCCAAACGGACCGACGCCCCGACCGCGAGGGTCGGGGCGTCGGCGTCTGCCTGGTTGGTCAGGCTTGTCTCACTGCGTGAAGGCGGTGTCCAGGTTCCAGTCGCCGACGGCGGCCCAGAAGATCACCTCGACGCGGTAGTAGAACACCGACTCGTCGGGAGTCGAGGTCGCGATGACCGTCATCTTCTCGTTGCACTCGCCGCTGGAGAACTCGCCCGCGGAACCGTCTTCGGAGCCGACCAGGTCACCGGGTTCTCCCGACTCGTCCGACTCGTACACGCGGATCGCGAAGTCGTTGATGGCCGGCGGAATCGACGAGGAGACACACAGGTCGAGGTTCGCGCGCTCGCGCCCCTTCTTGGCGTTCTCCTCCTCGTACGCGTTCTCGACCCGCACCAGGACGACCTCGCAGTGCTCGTGGGGCGTGCCCTCGCAGATGTAGTCGTCACCCACCCAGTTCCAGGGGCCGATCCCGGCGGACTCACCCCCGACGCTGTCGGTGTCACCGAGTTGGAGCTCGATTTCGTAGCCGACGGGGGCAGGCTGCTGTTCCTGCGCAGGCCCGGCGGCGATGGCGCCGGCGCCGATGAAGCCGGCAGCGAGCAGGGCGATGGTGCGACGCATTGGACGAGTCCTTGGTGGGCGATCCGTGGCTGTGGGAGTGCTGTGGAGAAATTTCCACGGGACAGCACGTGCCTCCTGCCCCCGACCCGGGCGACCGGCGGATGTGTTCGCCCTGCCAACAGCGATGCGCGGTTCCGAATCGGAGCCAAACGGGCGACGCCCCGGCCGTGATGACCGGGGCGTCGACCAGAGGAACGTTCAGGACCTCACTGGCTGAAGGACACGTCCAGCGAGTAGTCCGAGGCCGCGGCGAAGTAGACGATGTGGGCGATGACCCAGACGTCGGTCTCGTCGGCGGTCGTCGTGACGATCGCGTTGATCGTCTCCGAGGACTCCGGATTGTCGGCCACGGGAGTCTGGCCGGAGCGACCGATCTCGGCGCCGGTCGTGCCGTCGGCGTCGGACTCGTAGAGCACCAGGTCGAAGTCGCTGACCGGGTTGGTGGGCGTCAGGTGGAGGTCGAGGTTGGCGCGCTCACGGCCCTTCTTCGCGTTCTCCTCCTCGAACGGGTTGCTGACCTTGATCAGGACCTGCTCGCAGTAGGTGTCGACGTCGTGTGAGCAGACGCCACCGTCACCCGCGTTGCCGAAGTAGTCGGGGTTGACGCCCTGCGGGACGCCACCGGCGACGGTCGCGGTGTCGCCGAGCTGCATCTCGATCTCGTGGTCGGCGCTGGACTGCGACGAGGCCGGGCCTGCGGCCACGGCGGACGCGGCCAGGAACCCAGCAGCGAGGACGGCGGTGGTGCGACGCATGAGAGCGGACCCTTGGTGTGAAGTGTTTGAAGTCATGGTGAGTTCTTCGTCGTCCGCCGACCCGAATCCTCCCCAGACCCCGGTATTCGTGCGTAGATCGGCCAAACGGCCGACGCCCCGACCGTGGAGGTCGGGGCGTCGGTGAAGCGTTGGTTCAGCTGGTCACTGCGTGAAGCCAGCGTCCAGGGTCCAGTCACCGGCGGCGGCCCAGAAGATGACCTCGACGCGGTAGTAGAAGGACGACTCGTCCTCGGTGGAGGTGACGACGACCGTCATCTCCTCGTTGCAGGCACCGGAGGCGATCTCACCGGCGGAGTTGTCCGCGGTGCCGACAAGCTCGCCCGGGGCGCCGGACTCGTCCGACTCGAAGACGCGGATGGCGAAGTCGTTGATCGCTGCGGGGATCGAGGAGCTGACGCACAGGTCGAGGTTCGCGCGCTCGCGGCCCTTCTTGGCGTTGGCCTCTTCGTAGGTGTTGTCCACCTTGACCAGGACGACCTCGCACATCTCGTGGGGCGTGCCCTCGCAGATGTAGTCGTCACCGGCGATGTTCCAGGGGCCGAGGCCAGCGTTCTCGCCGCCAACGGTGTCGGAGTCGCCGAGGGCCAGCTCCATGTTGAAGCCGACGTCTGCCGGGCGCTGCTGCTCCGAGGCGGGGGCTGCGGCGATGGCGGAGGCGCCGACAAGTCCGGCGGCGAGGAGGGCGATGGTGCGACGCATGGTGCGGTCCCTGGTGAGGTTGGTTGGTGTTGATCTGCTTGTCACAACGAACGAGTCCTGTTCGGGTGACGCTCACTTCTCATTTCGCGGCCAACCGGCCGTTCTCCTGCTGGGGCGCTCCCCGGTGCGCGAACCTCGCCCGATCGGGCCACGGAGCGTGACATGGCCACCGTCACGCCTGCGAGAGGCAAAATGCGCCGCGGGCGAGGCCCCCGGCCTCGCCCGCGCATGCCTGCCGAAGTTCTGGCCGGCAGGCCCCCCTGCAATTGGTCAGGAGAAGTCGATGTCCATCGTGTACGGCGCGATGGCCGAGAAGTAGTAGACCTCCACGTAGAGCCACAGCTCCTGCTCATCGGCGGTCGTGGTGGCCACGACGGTCACGGTCTCGTCACTGGAGCCAGCCAGCAGCGGGAACTCCCCCGCGTTGGCGATCTCCTCGTACTTGTTGCCCTCTGCGTCCGACAGGTGGACGTAGACGTCGTAGTCGGAGACCAGGCCATCGGTGGTGGTCAGCGAGAAGATCGCGTTGGCGCGCTCGCGCCCCTTCTTCGCATTCTCTTCCTCGTACGGGTTGCTCAGGTGGACGAGAATGGTCTCGCAGTACTCATGCGGGTTCTTCGTGCAGACCTTGCCGGTCTGGTCCGAAGTCGTCGGGCCCGGGTTGATGCCAGCCGGGACGCCACCGTCGACCGTCACGGAGGCACCGATCTCGAGGTCGACCTGGTGGTCGGTGTCGGCACGCTGCTGGCTGGGGGTGGCCGCGACAGCGGACAGCGCGAGACCGAGGGCGAGGGCGGGGGCGACGAGACGACGCATGTGGGAGATGCTCCTGCGAGATGGGTTGTCCTGAGACATTCCCCATGCAGGGCGCGACTTCCTGCCTCGCCGGCCCGGTCGCCGTCGCTCAGCCCGCGCGGCGCCGCAGTCCGCGGGCCACCACGAGACCGACGAGGGCGACCCCAACTGCGCCGCCACCGGTGACCGGCAAGGGCGACCCGCCGGGTGTCGGCGACGGAGCGGGCTCCGGCTCCGGGGCAGGATCGGGCGACGGCTCCGGTGCGATCACACCGCCACCAACCGGCAACGCATCCGCGAGGAAGATCGGGTTGGCGATGACCGTCCGACCGATCTCGTCCACGACGTCGAAGCGCCACCACGTACCCAGTGGCCCTTCGGTGCTGCGGTCACGACGCGCGCCGAGCACGATCGTTCGGTCCTCCCCCGAGCCAACGCCGTAGGCCACGTCGACCAGCAGGCCGTTCTGGTACATCCGCAACTGCGTGGCCGGCCCAGCACCCGTCAGCGTCAGCTCGATCTCGACCTCGTCCGCCACGAAGGTGTCCCCCAGCGTGCCGACGGTGCCGTCCGGGGCGGTCACGACGACCTCGATCTTCGGCGACGCGGCGACGCCCCGGGTGAGCACGTACGCCGCTCCCCGCTGGACGCCGTCGGCCAGTGCGGCGACGGACAACTCGCTCGCGAAGACGGCCGTGGCCGGCACGCCGTGGGGTGTGTAGGTCGGTCCGCTGCCCTGGCCGGACAGCTTGTCGTCGGACGCCCCGACGCCGGTGAGTCGGATGCCCTCCTGGAGCAGCTCGTGCCACAGGTCGATGGCCGTCTGGGTGAACGGGTTCTCGAAGCCCAGGCCGCCCTCGCCGACGACCTGCGGGCCCTGCGCCACCTCGAAGGTCGTGAAGACCGACCAGTCGACGACATCCGCCAACTCCCAGCCGCAGCCACGGCAGAAGCTCTCGAACCCGGGCTGCTCGAAGGTCGTGGGATGGGCAACACCCAGCATCGCGCCCGCCGCCGTGGCCTCGTCGAGCACCTCTGCGAGTGAGACGTCCTCGAAGCCGTGGCGGTACTCGATGACGTCCGGGGTCTGGCCGAACTGGGTGACGTGGCCGTAGTAGGTGATGATCTCGCGGCCGGGCCAGAACAGCACGTCCGGGTTGGCGCGCTGGAACGGACCGAGTTCGCCCCAGTGGCGCCGGACCACGTACTCGGTCAGCGGGAAGAAGTCGAGGCCCTGCTGGCGAGCGAACGCGACGAACTCGTCGTACGTCGGCGCGTTCGGGTTGGAGTGGAAGCCGTGCATGTGGAAGTCACCGACGTACCAACCGGGCTCCGGGTTGGCGACGTGGTCGGGATCCACCGGATCCGCGACGGGCATGGCGCCCACGACCGGGTCGAGGCAGGTGACGGCGTACTCGTAGAAGCCCCCGTCGGGCGAGACCCCGCCGATGCCGAACTCCAGCCACCATGTCCCGGGCTCCACCGGGCGCGGCTCGAAGTTGCGCGTGGCCTGGTCGGCCTGGACGAAGACCTCACGGTGGCGGGATCCGCCCCAGCCGCGGAAGCCGTCGGGGTCGCGGTAGCCGTGCTGGTCCCAGAGGCCGAGGTCGACGGTGGTCGACGTGAACTGTGAGCCTTCGAGGAACGACGCCCCGCCCCAGTCATAGACGATCTCGATCCGGGTGGTGCCCGGTGCGACAGCGAAGGGCACCAGGTCGTAGGTCTTGGCCTGGGCCGGGGCGAAGTCGACACGTCCCGAGACCGGTTCCCCTCCCGGAACACAGGCCGGTGGTGCCTCCTGCGCCTGGGCCGGCAGGTTCGCCACGCCGATCACCGCGACCAGCGCCAGTGCCGTCGACCTGTTTCGCCACGCCCGCATGCCGCCCCCTCGATCCCGTGCGCGCAGTCAAGCGCCCCCGGTCGTGGTTCGGCCAACAGGGCCTACCAGTGTCACCGGTTCAGCCGGCCGCGCGGGCCGACGCGCGATCGTGGTCGCCGGCACGGCGACCGGGAGAGCGGTCACTGATCGCCCGGACCTCGAGCGTGGCCAGGTGGCGCAGGCCATTGGCGATCTCGCGGCGATCCATCCACTCGGGGCGGACGCGGCGGTCGATGAGGAGGGCAGGAACGGCCATGGCGAGGCTCCGGGCTCAGTGGTCGGGAAGACCGCCAAGTGAACGTCGCTGGACGTGATGTCGTGCTCCGGCACGCCTTTCGGCGGCCGACCGGCCAATCCGCACGTCAGGCGGGTCAGGCGGCCCTCAGGTCCCTCGCACGACGCCCGGGAGACCGCTTGGCGGCCTCGCGCGCCCCGATGTCGGCAACGGCGAAGGGCCGCCCACCGTTCTCACGACGGTCGATCCACTCGGGTCGGATTCGTCGGTCGATGAGCATGGCGGAGGTGGACATGGACGGGTCCCGGATGTGGTGGGTGCTGACCACGCTACATGGCGGGTCCCCGCAAAAAGGGCCATGCTCTGGCCGATCGGCCAGAGCATGGTCTCGCGTTGGAGGTGCCGGACTCAGACGTTCATGCCCAGCGCCCGCAGTTCCTCGGCCGCCCAGGGCTCGATCTTGGAGGTGTCCCACGGCGGGTTGAAGGTGAACTCGACGTCCACCGAATCAACGCCGGGCATGGAACCCAGGATCACCGAGCACTGCTGGTGGATGACCTCGGTGAGCGGGCAACCCATGGACGTCAGGGTCATCAGGACGTGAACCGCACCGTCCTCGGAGTTCTTCGTGACGTCGTAGACCAGGCCGAGGTCGACGATCGAGTAGCCGATCTCCGGGTCGATCACGGCCTTGAGTGCCGTGCGCAGGTCCTCGGGGCGGGGCATGCCGTCGGCCTCGAGGGGCAGGTCGCCCCAGGGTGTGACGCCCTTGTGCCCCTGCTCCTCTGCGTGGGCCGCGGTCGCGTCCTCGTTCGCCTGGCGCTGCGACTCGAGAGCGTCCGCGGCCTCGGGGGCGTGGGTCGCCTCGGGGGCGTCGGTCGCCTCGGGGGCGTCGGTCGTGGTGCTGTCAGCGGTGGTGGACATGGTCGTCACTCTCCGTGGATCACGTTGTTGGAGGACTCGCCGAGTTCGAAGCGCTGGATCGCGTCGCGCAGTGCCATCCAGCCCAGCAAGGCGCACTTGACGCGGACGGGGAACTTGGCGACGCCCTGGAAGGCGACGCCGTCAAGCAGATCGTCGATCCGCGCCGGCTCCTCGCCTGCCATCATCTGGCGGAAGTTGTCAGCGAGGTCGGACGCATCGGCCAGCTCGCGGCCCTCGACGGCCTGGGTCATCGCGGACGCGGACGCCTGCGAGATCGAGCAGCCCTCGCCCGAGAAGGCGATGCCACTGAGCTTGCCGTCGGTGACGGCGATGCGCAGGTCCATCTCGTCACCGCACAACGGGTTGTTGTGGTGGACGCAGACATCTTCACCCTCGAGCTCCGAGGCGCGGTTCTTCGGCGCCCGGTAGTGGTCGAGGATGATCTCCTGGTAGAGGTCTTCCATGGCAGGTGTCCTTGTCAGCGCCTCAGCGGGCGAAGAGCTTCTGTGCGGCTTCGATGCCCTCGACGAGGGCAGGAAGGTCGTCGGTGTCGTTGTAGATGTGGGCGCTGGCGCGGGCCGTGGAGTTGAGGCTGAGGTGCTTCATCAGCGGCTTGGCGCAGTGGTGCCCGACGCGGACGGCCACCCCGTGCTGGTCGAGGACCTGCCCGATGTCGTGCGGGTGGATCCCGGCGACGGTGAACGAGACGTTGGCGCCACGCAGTGCGGGGTCGCGCGGGCCCTGGATGGTCACGCCCGGCAGGGACTCGAGGGCGGCCATGAGCTCCGCCGACATGCGCAGGTCGTGCTCGCGCACGGCGTCCATGCCGATGCCCTCGAGGTACTCGACG
>CBDTZE010000007.1:0-16933 GCA_965364815.1 uncultured Nitriliruptoria bacterium
GTCCGTCGCATCGACGGCGCGTCGAAGGACCTCGCAGAGCTCGAAGGCGTCCGCCCGCGCGGGATGCAGCGAGCCCTGGACAGGATCGACGACGTCCGCGTCGACCATGGCTTGCTCGACGACCCGCACCAGCCCGGCCTGCGGGCCGTCGCGGGGGAGTGAGAAGCTGCGCGCGCAGCGCGCCGCCGCCATGTCCCGGGCCTGCGCGGGGGACGTAGGGTGGACCTACTACCGTGGTCGTGGGGGACAACGGTCGGCGCCTGTCGTCGACCCCTCCCAACCACCTTTTCGCAACCAGGGAGAACCCACCCATGCAGATTCGTCGCATGCGCTTGGCCTCTGCTGTCGTTGCTGTCTCGCTCCTCGCCACCGCATGTGGCTCGGACGACGCGGCAACCGACGGCGAGGACACCACACAGGGCACCGATGGCCAGACCGCCTCCGGCGACACCGACACGCTCGTCGTCGGTGTTCTCGAGAAGCCGTCCGGCATCGACCCGGCCAAGATCTACGAGAAGTTCGCTTCCGACATCTTGTTCAACACCACCAACCGCCTGGTGGAGTTCGCACCCGGCTCGACCGAGGTCGGCCCCGGTCTCGCGACCGAGTGGGACATCTCCGACGACGGCCTCACCTACACGTTCCGTCTGCGTGAGGGCGTGAAGTTCCACGATGGCTCCGACTTCGACGCCGAGGACGTGAAGTACTCGCTCGAGCGCGCCCTCAACATGAACCACCCCGAGGGTGCGTCGTTCCTGATCGGTGCGACCGAGGACATCACGGTCGTCGACCCGATGACGGTCACGATCACGATCTCGGAACCCAACGTCACGTTCCTGTCGCGCCTGAACTACACGGTCGCCTCGATCCTGCCGTCGGACTCCGACTTCTACTCCACTCCTGACGCCGAGCTCGCAGACGGCGCTGGCGCCGACGAGTTCGTCCAGGACTCCGGCATCATCGGCACCGGTCCCTACGAGCTCACCGAGTTCAAGCCGGGCGAGTCGATGACCCTCACGGCCTTCGACGGCTACTGGGGCGAGCCCGCCAAGACCCCGACCATCAAGATCCAGTTCTTCGAGTCCTCCGCGCAGATGAAGTCGGCGCTGGAGAACGGCGAGATCGACGTCAACTTCAACGAGTTCGGCCCGGCCGAGCGCGCATCGTTGGGTGACAACGCCGACGTGACCGTCGCCACCGGCCCGGGTGCACGCATCCGGTACATGGTCGTGGACACCGTCTCCGACACGTCCCCGTACAACGACGCCGAGGTTCGCCGCGCGGTCGCCAAGTTGGTCGACCGTCAGCGCATCATCGACGAGGTCTTCGAGGGCGCGGGCACCCCGCTGTTCTCGATGGTCCCGACCGGCTTCGCTGAGTACAAGGACTACATCACCGAGATCGAGCCGACGATCACCGAGACCGTCGACATCGACCTGTGGTTCCCGCTGAACAAGTACGGCGACACCGAGCCCGACGTTGCCGAGACCATCAAGCGCTCCCTGGAGGAGACGGGCCTGTTCAACGTGAACGTCCAGTCCGCCGACTGGGCCACCGAATACACCGGTGCCGCGTTCTCGGACAAGATCTACCCGCTCTACCTGCTGGGTTGGTACCCCGACTACTTCGACGCCGATGACTACATCGAGCCGTTCTACTCGTCCGCCGGTTTCACCGGTCTGTACGCCTCGGACGCCATGGACGCGCTGATCTCGGCCGAGCAGCAGGAGACCGACTCCGCTGCCCGCACCGCGGTCTTCGACGACATCCAGAAGCTGGCGGCGCAGGACATGCCGCTGATCCCGCTGTACGAAGAGGTTCCGTTCGCCTACTACGGCACGGGCATCTCTGGCGTCGAGGACACCCTCGACCCCGTCCAGCAGACCCGCTTCTGGCTGATCAGCAAGGCCTGATCAAGCGCCATCAGCGCACGACGCCCCGGGCCATCGGCCCGGGGCGTCGTCGCTTTGGTCGACCCCGTTAGCCTGCGGCACCTGCGTCCCGGGGAGTGGGACGCAGTCGCCACCCACCCCTTCCAGGGAGCCGTGCCCTGCAATCCTCCGGAAGCCTGCGCAAGTACATCCTCGCGAGAGTTCTCCTCGCGCCGGTGTTCCTGTTCTTCATCCTCACGACGCTGTTCGTCCTGCTGCGCGTCGTCCCCGGCGACCCCGTGGAAGCCTCGCTGGGTGGCCGCCTGTCGGCCGAGGAGATCGACATTCGTCGCGAGGCCATGGGCCTCAACGCGTCGATCCCCGAGCAGTACCTCGAGTACATGGGTGGCGTGGGCGCGTGTTTCATCCCCGTCGTCTGGGAGAACTGCGACCTCGGTGACCCGTTCACCGACCCGCGCTCCGTCGGCGAGATCATCCGTGACCGCTTCCCGGCCACCTTTGAACTGACGATGTTCTCGATGCTGATCGCCGTCGTGCTCGGCGTCGTCGTGGGCGCCTTCTCGGCACGGTTCCGGGACGGACCCCTGGACGTGGGCGGTCGCCTGTTCGGCATCGCCATCTACGCGGCCCCGGTCTTCTGGACCGGCATCCTGTCGCAGCTGGTGTTCGCGAACTGGCTCGGCTGGCTGCCTTCGGGGCGCCGCCTGGGCGCGGCGATCAACGTCGGCGAAGTCGAGATCACCGGTTTCTACCTCCTCGACGGGATCCTGCGCCTGGACGGCGAGCTGTTCTTCACGGCGCTGCGCCACCTGATCCTGCCGGGTGTGACCCTGGGGCTGCTGGTCAGCGGCATCTTCATCCGCATGGTTCGCGTGAACATGCTGCAGACGCTTCGCGCGGACTACGTCGAGGCGGCCCACGCTCGCGGCGTGGCCGACCGCAAGGTGCTGTTCCGTCACGCGTTCAAGAACGCCCTGATCCCCGTCATCACGATCATGGGCCTGCAGTTCGCCCTGCTGCTCGGTGGCGCGATCCTGACCGAGACCACCTTCTCCTGGCCCGGCATGGGAAGCGCGCTGGTGGAGTTCCTGACCAACCGGGACTTCGTCGCGGTGCAGGGCATCGTGACGTTCTTCGCCGTGATCATCGTGCTCGTGTCGCTCCTGATCGACATCCTCAACGGCCTCGTCGACCCGCGTGTGAGGTACTGACATGAGCCAGTCCTCCACACCGCTCGCGACCGGATTCCGGGCACGCCTGCACCACAGCATGCGTCCGTGGCGCCAGGCCACACCGATGGCTCGACGCCTGGTCGTCGTGGGTCTGCTGATCACGACGTTCTTCGGCGTCCTGGCCATCGGGGCGGACGTCATCGCCCCGTACGGCGACGACCAGTACCGCTATGTCGTCGGCACCACCGATGACCCCGCCCTCGTCAGCGCGACCGCCTGCACCACCGGGGAGTTGGACTGCGCCCAACTGCCGCGACGCCAGGAGCCGGGCGGCGAGTTCGCCTTCGGCACGACCTCGTCGCGTCTCGACGTGCTGAGCCGCATCATCCACGGCGCACGCCTGGCCTTCACGGTCGTCATCGTCTCGACGATCCTGTCGATGCTCGTCGGCGTGCCGCTGGGCCTGTACTCGGGCTACCGCGGTGGCTGGCTGGACCGGACCCTGGTGATGGTCATGGACGCGATCTACGCGTTCCCGCCGCTGATCCTCGCGATCATCGTCGCCTTCGTCCTGCGCGAGTACATCGACCCGGGCGTGCCGTCCGCGGCGGTCAGTGTCGGTGTCGTCTACGTGCCGCAGTACTTCCGCGTCGTGCGCAACCACGTGCTCTCCGTCAAGGAGGAGCCCTACGTGGAGGCCGCCCGATCGCTGGGAGCCTCGAACTCCACGATCATCTGGCGCTACGTGTTCTTCAACGTCGCCTCGTCGATCCCGGTCATCTTCACCATCAACGCCGCCGACGCGGTGCTGACGCTGGCCTCGTTGGGCTTCCTCGGCTTCGGCGTGGAGTTCCCGGCGGCCGAGTGGGGCCTCGACGTCAGTCGCGGCATCACCGACGCGGTGTCCGGCTTCTGGTGGACCTCGTTCTTCCCGGGGATGGCGATCATGATGCTGGTGTTGGGACTCACGCTCGTCGGCGAGGGTCTCAACGACATCGTCAACCCGCTGCTTCGTGCCCGCGGCTTCGTCGGCCGCGTCGGCAAGCGCAGGCGTTGGTTCTCCCGCAAGCTCGAAGAAGGGGCCGAGGCATGACCGACGCTCCCGTCCTCGAGGTCCGCGACCTCTCCGTCTCCTACGCGACGCCGGAGGGCTACGTCCGCGCGGTCGACGGCGTCAGCTTCGACCTGCACGCTGGCGAGTCGCTCGGCCTCGTCGGTGAGTCCGGCTGCGGCAAGTCCACGCTCGGCCGCGGCTTGATGCAGTTGCTGCCGCCCGGGGCCCTGATCGAGGGCTCGGTCAAGATCCGCGGCCGTCAACTGGTCGGCATCAGCGATCCCGACCTGCGACGGATCCGCGGCGAGGAACTCGCGATGGTGTTCCAGGAGCCCATGACGCGCCTCGACCCCCTGATGCGCGTCAGTGACCACTTCGTCGAGTGCATCCGCGCCCACCGTCCGAAGGTCTCCAAGGAGGAGGCCAAGGAGATGGGGCGCAAGGCCCTGGCCTCGATGGGCATCCCGCCGACACGCTCGGAGAACTACCCGCACGAGTTCTCCGGCGGCATGCGGCAGCGCATCATGATCGCGCTGGGCATCGTGCTGCGCCCCGGCGTCGTCATCGCCGACGAGCCCACCACCGCCCTCGACGTGATCGTCGAGGCCCAGATCCTCGACCTGCTCTCTGACCTGCGAACCTCGGAGGACACGGGGTTGCTGTTCATCACGCACAACCTCGGTGTCGTCGCCGAGACCTGTGACCGCGTCGCGGTCATGTACGCCGGCCGGATGGTCGAGGTCGGCCCCGTCGAAGAGATCTTCGCCAACCCGCAGCACCCGTACACCCGGGGACTGCTGGACTCCGTCATCTCGACGGACACGACCGAGTTGCGCTCGATCGATGGCGTGCCGCCGGACCTGCTGCATCCGCCGCGCGGGTGCCGGTACGCAGCGCGTTGCCCCAAGGTCTTCGCCGACTGCACCACCATCGACCCGCGCCCCGCCGAGGTCACGGCCGAGCACGAGGCCGCGTGCCTGCTGCACGCCGGCTCCTACCCGGGGGCGATGGCATGACGGAGCACAACACCAACCACGACGTGGTCATGGACGTACGTGACGTGTCCACGCACTTCGGCCAGCAGGCCGGGCTGTTCAGTCGCGCGGAGCCCCAGGTCGTCCGCGCCGTCGACAACGTGACCTTCGACATCCGGCGCGGTGAGATCTTCGGCCTGGTCGGTGAGTCGGGCTCCGGCAAGACCACGCTGGGCCGGACGCTGTTGGGCCTGGTCCGGGCGACGTCCGGCCAGATCCTGTGGAAGGGCAACGACCTCGCGACGCTGACGGCCAAGGACTTCCGGCCGCTGCGCCGCCACCTCGGCATGATCTTCCAGGACCCGAACGCCTCGCTGAACCCGGCGATGACGATCGCCCAGGGCGTCGGGCACCCGCTGCGGATCCACGGCCTGACCTCGACGAGGCAGGAGACCCGCGACCGCGTCGCGGAGATGCTGGAACGCTGCGGGCTCGCCCCGGCCGACCGCTTCCTCGACCGGTACCCCGAGGACCTCTCCGGCGGGCAGAAGCAGCGCTGCGTCATTGCTCGATCACTGATCACCCGGCCGGAGTTCGTCGTCGCCGACGAGCCCGTGGCTGCGCTGGACATGTCCGTGCGCGCCAAGGTCCTCGAGCTGATGATGGACCTCAAGGACGAGCTCGGGCTCACCTACCTCTACATCACCCACGACCTCGCCTCTGGGCGGTTCGTCTGTGACCGCATGGCGATCATGTACCTCGGCCAGATGGTCGAGTGGGGCGACGCCAAGGCCATCTACGACGACCCGCAGCATCCGTACACCAAGGCCCTGTTGGACGCGATCCCGCTGCCGGACCCGACGCGCCGTCACCGTGCGAAGGCGCTGCCGTCGGGCGAGATCCCCGACGCACTGTCGCCGCCGACCGGCTGCCGTTTCCACCCTCGTTGCCCCGCGGCGTTCGACGCCTGCGGCTGGGAGGGGCGCGACCTCATCGATGCGATGGAGCAACGCTGGACGGGCGCGGACGAAGCCACTTTCGAGGCCGAACTCGGCGTCCTGGGCGACCTCGCCAACGCCGAGGCCTCGTCATCAGCGCTGCGGCTGCCATCGGCGAATGCCGGCGAGGTCCGCGGACTGCTCGACCGCCTCAACGGCCAGTTGCCGTCCGGGCTGCTCTCCGCGGTCCAAGCGATCGACGAGGACGACGGGGCAACCGTCGTGCACTTCGGCTTCGGGCCGGAACCGGACCGCCAGGATGTCGCCGGACGTGTCGTGTCCTGCCACGTCCACGGCGTCACGCGCCGCCCCGATGGCTTGCACGGCGGTCGCCTGCCCACCCAAGGCTGACTCGTGGACCTGTCATCTGGGGTACTGGCGCTCTTGGCACTCGTCGGTCTGGTTGCCGGCTTCGTGGACTCGATCGCCGGCGGGGGTGGCCTGCTGACCGTGCCGGCGCTGCTCACGGCGGGTCTGCCCCCGACGGCGGCCCTGGCGACCAACAAGCTGCAGTCCAGTTTCGGCTCGGCCTCGGCCTCCTTCAACTACACCCGCAAGGGTGCGGTCGATCCGCGTGTCCTGAAGGCCGCGATCGCCACGACGTTCGTCGGGTCCGCCGTCGGGACGATCGTGGTCCAACAGGTCGACACCGACGGCCTGCGTCGGGTCCTGCCCTTCCTGCTGATCGGGATCGCGGCCTACTTCCTGTTCAGCCCGGCGGTCGGTGATCATGACCGCACCGAACGGATCTCCGAGAAGGCGTACGCGAGCACGGTCGCCCCGGCCATCGGTTTCTACGACGGATTCTTCGGGCCGGGCACCGGCGCCTGGTTCGCCCTGTCGTTCGTGACGTTGCGCGGCCAGGGGATGACCAAGGCCACCGCACACACCAAGATCCTCAACTTCACCAGCAACGTTGCGGCCCTGGTCTTCTTCGTGATCGGCGGCAAGGTCGTCTGGATCGCCGGTCTGTCCATGGCGGTGGGCCAGGCGGTCGGGGCGCGGCTGGGTTCCAACCTCGTGTTGGCCAAGGGTTCCGGCCTCGTCCGGCCGCTGATCGTCGTCATGTCCTTGGCTCTGAGCGTCCGGTTGCTGTTGACCCAGTGAGTAGCCTTCCGGGCATGGATGACCTGACCCTGCGCCCCAGCCCGACCTCCGCCCTCTGGTGGAGCGCCGGCGGCCTGCTGTTGCTCGCCATCGGTGCGTGGCTGGTCAACGATGCCAGTGGCGACCCGCAGATGTGGGTGCTCCTGGGGATCATGGTCGCCGTGGCGATGTACTTCGTCCTCCAACTCGTCCTGCCCAGCTGGTTCGAGGTCCACCTCGATGACGTGGGTGTCCGGGCGCGCACCGCTTGGCAGCACCTCGACGTCAGCTGGGACCGTGTCCAGGGCGCGTCCTTGCGGACGTTCGCCGGCGAGGACTATCTCCGCCTCGACGTCATCGACGAGATCGAGGGCGGCTGGGTCGTCAACCCGGTGTCGATCCTGCTGCCGCTGGGCGCCGACACCGGGGCCCTTCGGGTGGCGCTGGCCCGGGCTCGGACTGCGCGGACGTTCGACGCGGCGTAGCGTCACCGGTCCACAGACCGACGCGCACGCAGGAGCATCCCATGGCACTCGAGGCTGGCACCCAGGCCCCCGACTTCGAGCTCAAGGACCAGACCGGTCAGCCGGTCCGTCTGTCCGACTACAAGGGCAAGAAGGCCGTCGTCCTGGTCTTCTACCCCTTCACGTTCACGGGCACGTGCGAGGGCGAGCTCTGCTCCCTCCGCGACTCCATCGAGACGTTCCAGAACGACGACGTCCAGACCCTCGCGGTGTCGATTGACTCGCACTTCTCCCACAAGATCTGGGCGGAGCAGCAGGGCTACCAGTTCCCCCTGTTGGCGGACTTCTGGCCACACGGCGAGGTCGCCAAGCAGTACGGCGTCTTCAACGACGTCCTCGGGGCGGCGGAGCGCGGCACGTTCGTCATCGCGAAGGACGGCGAGATCAAGTACTCCGTCCACAACGGCCTCGGCGAGGCCCGTGACCAGGAGGCGTACGTCAAGGCCCTCACGGAGATCGGCGCGATCTGATCGCCCACGTACGGTAGGTCACCCGTCCTCGCAGTCGAGGTTGCCCCAGTGGTCGAGATCCGCGACGCCCTTTCCTACGACGACGTGCTCCTTGAGCCACGTTCGTCCAACCTCCTGCCCAAGGACGTGGACCTCTCCACGCGCCTCGCGACCGGTGTCGTGCTGGGTCTGCCGATCCTGTCGGCGGCCATGGACAAGGTCACCGAGGCCCCGATGGCGATCGCCATCGCGCGCCAGGGCGGCCTGGGCGTGATCCACAAGAACGCCTCGATCGAGGCGCAGGCCGGCATGGTCGAGACCGTCAAGCGGTCGGAGTCCGGCTTCATCAGCAAGCCGATCACGCTGTCCGCCGACGACCCGGTCCGCCGCGCCTTCGAACTGATGGCGAAGTACCGCGTGTCCGGCTTCCCCGTCGTTGACCGCGACCAGCGACTCATCGGCCTGTGCACCAACCGCGATCTGCGCATCGGTGCGGATGCCGAGTCTCCGGTCCGCGACTACATGACCTCCAAGGACCTGGTGACGGCGCTCCCCGGGACCACGCTGGAGCAGGCGCGGGACCTGATGCAGGCCCACCGTGTCGAGAAGCTCCCGATCGTGGCCGAGGACAACACCCTCATCGGCATGTTCACGTTCAAGGACGTCGAGAAGGTCCGTCAGTTCCCGTCCTCCGCCAAGGACGCCCGTGGCCGCCTGCTGGTGGCCGCTGCCGTCGGTGTGGGCGGCGACGAGCGCGCCGCCGCCCTGATCGAGGCCGGCGTCGACCTGCTGGCCATCGACTCGGCACACGGCCACTCCTCGCTGATCCTGGAGTTCGCCAAGAAGCTCAAGGACCGCCACCCCGACACTCCCGTGATGCTCGGCAACGTCGCGACCGCGGACGCGGTCAAGGCCGCAGCCGACCACGGCGCCGACGTCGTCAAGATCGGCATCGGTCCCGGCTCCATCTGCACCACGCGCATCGTCACTGGTGTCGGCATGCCGCAGTTCACCGCCGTGGCCGACTGCTCCGAAGCCGCCCGTGAACTGGGGCTGGGTTCGGTCGCCGATGGCGGCATCAAGTACTCCGGCGACGCCGTCAAGGCCCTCGCCGCTGGCGCCACCGCCTTCATGGTCGGCAACATGCTGGCCGGCACGGACGAGTCCCCGGGGCAGCTGGTTCTCTCCGGTGGTCGTCGTTACAAGGAGTACCGAGGGATGGGATCGATCGACGCCATGCGCGCCGGATCCGCCGATCGCTACTTCCAGAACCCGACCGAAGCCACGACCAAGCTGGTGCCCGAGGGCGTCTCTGGTCTGCTGCCCTATCGCGGCTCCGTCGCCGAGGTCGTCGGCCAGATGGAAGGTGGCCTGCGTTCCGGCATGGGCTACTGCGGGGCGTCGGACCTCGAAGAGCTACGCAAGCGGGCGCGGTTCGTCAAGCAGACGGCCGCCGGCTCACGTGAGTCCCACGTGCACGACCTCGAGGTCGTGCACGAGGCACCCAACTACCAACTTCCCGGCCGCGACTGACGGCTTGGGGTTCAGCGGCGGCGACGAAGGAGCGTGGCGCCCATCGTTGCCAGGCCGGCCAGGGCGAACCCGCCACCGGTCACGGGCAGCGGTGCCGGTGCGGACGGCGTGGCAACCGGGGCGAGCGCCGTGCCGCTGGCGGTGGTCTCGCCGACCTTCAGGATGATGCCGCCCTGGGTCGTGCGGAACAGCTCCAGCGTGACGGCCTCGCCACGTGCGGAGGTCTCGTCCGACGTGGCGTTGCCGACGGCCAACCGGGTCTCGATCGGCGTGCCCGCGAAGAGCACGACCTCGTCACCGGGGGCAACGGACACCGTCGCCGGGACGCCGAGGAGTGCAGCGAGGGACGGGGAGATCGCGACGTCGATGGCGCCGGCCTTGGCCGAGTGGATCGCGGTGGCCGCGGCCGTGTCGACCTCGACCTGCGCGGACGACCCGGTGATGTCGATGGCCAGCAGGGGCGCCGGGTCCGTCAGCAGCGGGATGTCGAGCACCTCGAGCACCTGGGCGACGATGGACTCGAGGCTCGGGACGTCCGGGGCGTTGGCTCCGAGGCCACCGATGAGGGCGTCGATGTCGGCGATGAACGCGCCGACCGGTCCCTCGAGCACGGCGGCGAGCACGTCATTGACGATGTCGAGGGACGGGAGCGTCACGTTGGCGGTTGCGACACTGGAGCGGCCAGTCAGCAGCGACCCGGCAGCGGTGATGTCGGAGGTCGAGCCGAACCCGACCTCGACGCGGCCGAGGTCGGCAAGGGCTGCGGTCAGCGCGGCGATGAGGTCGTCGAGGGTCGCCTGGACCTCGGTGAGCTGCGGGGCGTTCGCAATGAACTGCACCAGGACCGAGCAGGCGTTGTTGTCGGGGAGGGCCTCGACGAGCGGTGCGGTCACGCCACCGATGACAGGCAGGTTCTCGACGATCTGCTGCACCTCTGACAGTGGGACGGCGGCGGTGGCGCAGGCGGCTTCGAGTTGGGTCTGGACCTCGCCGTCGACGAGGTTCTCGACCTGTTCGAAGACGGGGGCGAGGTTGTCGCCGACCGGCGTGAGCACCAGGGCCACGAGAGCGTCGAGGAGGGCGGCGGGCGCCAACGAGACCTCGCCGACTCCGGCCGTGGCCTTGGCCGTCGGGAGGCCGGTGGCGGTGCCGGTGGAGGTCGAGCAGAGGCCGTCGATCGTCAGCAGCACGCCCAGGGCGGCAGGCAGGGACGGTGCGGCACAGTTGGCGCCGTCGGTGGTGGTCCCGGACGTGACGTCAACCGCCGAGGTGGTCCCGGGGACCGACGTGCCGCCGATCGAGGCGGCCGTGCCTGCCGCGTGGGCAGCCGGCGTGGCGTCGACCGAGGCCTCGCTCTGGGCGAGAGCCAACACGTCGTTTCCGAGGACGGTCAGTTCGACACCGGACGATGCCGTGCTGATCGTGAAGTCCTGCGATGCGGCCTGTGCCGGACCGGCGAGTCCGATGGCGAGAACGGTGGCACCGATGATGCCGTTGCGGCGACAATTCATGCACTGACCCCTGGAGGAGGAGGCGATGCCGCCGGTGGTCCGGGGTAATTCGCTCTCCGTGAATGTATGTCTGATCAGCGGGCGCGTCTTTGGTCACAAGCGGCCATCTGCCTGACCCAAACTGCCCACATCTGGCCGTTGCCGGGTCAGTCGATCGGGCGTCCGCTGACGCGACGCATGGACGTGCCGCCGCGACGCGCCCGAACCTTCTGCCGGACGGTGATCGCGACCTTCCACAGGGCGACCATCGCCACCGCCCCGAGGATCAGCAGGAGGACGACCGCGATCCCCGCGAGGAGTGGGTTGTTGATCGCCAGCAGGACGACCGCGGCGACGAGGGAGTCCTCCGCGATGCTGGCGGCGATGTTCGTGAAGGGCTCCGGAGAGGTGTTGATCGCCAACCGGGCGGTGGCCTTGGTGGCGTGGCTGGCGAAGGCCAGGGCACCGCTTCCGGCACCGGCGGTCAGTTCGCTGAGCAGGGAGGCATCGATCTCCTGGCCAGCGAGGGCTGCGCCGACCAGCGCCGCGCCCACCGGCCGGATGAAGGTGTGGGCAACGTCCCAGGCGTTGTCGAGGAAGGGCACCTTGTCGGCCACGAACTCGACCGCGTACATCGCCACGGCCAGGCCGATGACGACGGGGTTGGTGAGGATCTCGGGTGCCTCGAACCACCCCATGCGGTCGGTGAGCCCAAGCAGCGCCACCACGGCATAGAGGTTCACGCCCGACGCCCAGCCGGTTCCCAGCAGCAGTCCGAGATCCATCAGCCGGCTCCTCCGGTGAAGTAGCCCCCGTCATCGACCGGTGGTGGGGGCGGTGGTGTCGGCTCCGGCGCTTGGCGCGGGGTCGCGTGAGACCGGGTGCTGACCCGGGACCAGAAGCCGCGTGGCATGCGCTTGCGGCGCCCGAACAGGCCGAAGTCGAAGAAGTCGTCGAGGATGAGTGCCAACGGGAGGCTGGCAAGGCGCCACAGGCGCGACAGGATCCTGCCGGGGAGTCCGCTGCTGGTCGCGGCCATCAGCGTTCACCTCGGCGTTGCAGGCGGTTGTGGGCCGTGGGTGGCACGAGGTCCTCGACGTCGTCGAAGGTGAGGACGCGTGCGTCCAGCAGCGCCCCGGCGACCCAGGTGCGGTCGGAGGTCGCGGCGAAGGCCGCGATGATGTCGAGGGCCTCGCTGGGGGAGACCTCGCCTCGCTCGACCAAGCGAATGGCCAGGCGACGACGTTGCCAGCCGTCGGGCGTGGCCAGCAGGCGTTCCAGCGCAGCGCCGGGCGGACCCTCCGGGACCTCGTCCAACGGCGGGATGAGTTCGGCCGCGGAAGCTGGACGTGGGAGGACGGCCACGGCCGTTGCGGCAGCGGCCACGGGGAGGACGGGGGAGTGCGGCTCGGGCTCGGGGTCCTGGTCGACGGAGATCGCCCAGGGCTCGTCGAGCGAGGGTGGCAGGTCCGAGAGCTCGGCGACCAGTTCCATCGGTTGGACGCGGCCGGCCGTGTCGTCGACGGCGATGTCGGCGATCAGGTCCATGTCGTCCTCCGGGTCTGGTGTCGAGGGTGCCGCGTCGGCGGCCGGCGCGTCGAGTGCGGCCGCAACGTCGCGGGCCAGGTCGGCGATGGCATCGCTGTCCAACTTGTTGAACAGCTCCATGAACTTCCCGGCCTCCGCGGCCGAGAGCTTCTCCTCGACGAGGTCGTCGACCTGCGGCAGGAGATGAGGAGCGACGCGTTTCGCGGCCTCGGTGGCCAGCACGCGGCGCTCAGCGGGGGACAGGTCGCGCAGCGCCTTCGCGGCGAGGGCCAGGGTGCGTGCCCGGCCAAGCCGCGAGGCGCCGCGCAACTGCCCGAGGAGTTCGAGCAGGTGCGCGGACGCCGGCGTCATGCGTCGCCCTCCGTCTCCTTGGCTGCCGCGGCCGCAGCCACGCCCGCCAGGAGGGCCGTCAGGTCGATGCCGGTCAACGACTTGATCATCGGCATGGTCTGGGTCAGCACATCCGTGACATCGGCGCTGAGCTTGCCGACGCCGGTTCCACCACCCGCGCCTCCACCGTTGGAGATGATGGTGGTCTCGCCGGCACGCGACAGCGGCTCGGCGGCCGCGGCCACGACCTCCGGGAGGACCCGCAAGGCCTCGATGGAGATCCCGGCCTCGTTGTAGAGAGCGAGGGCCTGGGCCATCAGGCGACGGGCTTCGGCCTCGGCCTCACCACGAGCGCGAATGGCGTCGGCCTCACCGAGGCCGATCTCACGGGTGCGGGACGCGTCGACCTCGGCTTCGAGGCGCAGGGCTTCGGCAGCCGAGCCACGGCGGGCACGGTCCGCTTCGGCTTCCTGTTCCACGGTGAAGCGGGCAGCCTCGGCGGCACGCTCGGAGGCGTACTTGTCGGCGTCGGCACGTTCGCGGACGGTCGCGTCGAGTTCCTTGCGCTGCCGCTCGGCCTCGCGCTGGGCGATCTTGATGTCCTGTTCCTTCGCGGCCATCTCACCGGCCTTGGTCGCCACCGCGGCGGCCACGTCGACGGCTTCCTTGATGGAGGCGTTCTTCAGGCTCAGGGCCTTGTCGGCCTCGGCGATCTGGGTCTCCGTGGTGATCCGGCTCTGTTCCTTCTCGAGCCGGGCCGTCTCCTCCTGGAGCGAGGCGTCACGGTCGTTGTTGGCACGGGAGATACGGGCCTCGCGACGTGCGCGCTCGATCTCCGGCACACCGAGGGAGTCGAGGTAGCCGTTCTCGTCCGTGATGGATTCGAAGACGAAGGACAGGAACACGTAGCCGAGGCTGGTGAGCTCGATCGCGGCCTTGGCCTTGAGGTCTTCCTGGAACTTGGCCTGGTCGCCGTAGAGCTCCGCGACGGAGAGACCGGCGACGATGGTGCGCAGGTGACCGGCCACGACCTTGGTCAGGGCGTCGCGAATTTCCTCGACCGAGAGCCCGAGGAAGTTGCCTGCGGCCAGGCGCACGGTCGGGAAGTCCTCGGACCGCTCCTGGGGCGTCACGGGGACCTTGACGGTCGCCGTGCCTCGCACGTTGATCGGGGTGCGCTGGTCACCGGCGAGCACGCCGGCGAGTTGGACGTCCAACTGCAACGCGTGCAGCGGGAAGGTCTCCGCCTCCTCGATGAACGGCTTCACGAACGTGCCGCCACCGACGATGACGCGGAAGCCGTCGCGGTCGGCCTTGGACTTGGAGCCGTAGACGATCAGCGCCTCGTCCGGACCGATGCGGCGGTAGCGACGCCGGTACAGGAGCCAGAGCACGAGCCCGGCGATGGTTCCGACGATGGCAACGATGCCGATCGTGACGATGGTCTGCAACAGGTCGCCCATGGCGGCCCTCCCCTTGCGTTGATGATATTCCTGTGAGGATACTGAATAGCCTGTCAGTCGTCAACGCGTTCCGGGACCCGGATCTCCGCGCAGTATCTTCGCCTGCCTTTTGGTATGGTCTGCAGCCCCCGGATGGAGCTTGCAATGGAGCGCGAGGACGCCTTCTTCGAACGGCTCGGCCAGGCCGTCCGTGTCGAACGCACCCGTCGGGGGTTGCACCAGGAGCAGCTGGCCGACGGCGCCGGCCTCTCCAAGGCCTACGTCAGCCACATCGAGAACGGTCGCCGTCACGCGTCCATGGATGCGGTGCAGGCGCTTGCCAAGGCGCTGTCCATGACGGTCGGGCAGTTGCTGGCCGCGGCCGAGGCGCAGGGTGGCGGATCCGGCGTGGCGGGCATGGCGTCCGAGGCCGCACAACGGGCCTCGGTACGCCGAGGTGTCGTGTCACGCACCGACGCCGAGGCGGCGCTCGAGGATGTGGAGACGGCACGCCGGTTGGGGGAGGAAGCCCAGAAGCGGATCACCGACTCGGTCCCGCCGGACGCCAGCCTCGTCGACGACGTTCGCCTGCTGGCCATGATGGTGCTGGCCTACGCCGAGGGCAGTTATCGCGGCTGCCGACATGAGGACGCCGTGACGGTGGCCGGTGCGCTTGGTTACCTCGCCACGGAGCTGGACCAGCTTCCCGATTGGCTCGGGGATGAGGGGCTGCACGACGACCTGGGCGTGCTGGCGTTCACCCTGGGGATGGCCGGGCCCTCCATCGAGGACTTCCGACGCTGGGCGCTGCGCAACGCCTGAGTGGTCAGGCGGCCGACGTGAGCAGCGCGTTGATGGCGAGGGCGAGTCCGCCGTCGTCCACGTGTGTGGTGACGAGGTGCGCGGCGTCCTTGACGGCTTGCGAGGCCTGACCCATCGCGACGGCAGTCCCGGCGACGGTCAGCATGGGCACGTCGTTCGCCCCGTCGCCGATCACGCACGTGCCGGCAAGCGTCGTGACCGCAGCCTTCGCTGCCGCCGTGATGGCGTGGCCCTTGTCGACGCCGGGGCGCGTCGCGTTGACGTAGGTCAGCCCGGGCGTCAGCAAGGACTCGGCAGGCCCGGCCTCGAGCCCTGCGGCGAGGATGGCGGACACGATGCGATCGGACTCCGCGTCGCTGAAGCCGATGAACGTCGCCTTGAGGACGGCATAGCCGTTGAGGGCGACGAGGTCACCCAGCGGGGGCGTGCCAAGCAGGTCCCAGTGCACATGGGCCCGCGGGTCGTCCTTGGTGATGATGAACCCGTCGGGCAGGTAGAGCTCGCCGTAGGCATCAAGCTGGGCAGCGATGTCCAGCAGGGCATCGACCTCGTCGTCCTGCAGCGGCCACTGCTCGACGACGGCTCCGCCCATGCGGACCTGCGCCCCGTTGTGGACCACGTGCGGCCCGGGGAGCGCGATCACGTCGTCGATGGCGGTCAGGGCACCGTGCATACGGCCCGTGGCATAGCCGACGGCGAGGCCGGCTTCGAGCGCACGGAGGAGCGCGGCGGCCGTGTCGTCGCGCACCTCGTCGTGGCGACCGACCAGGGTGCCGTCCACATCGATCGCGAGGTACGCGATGTCATCCGGCGCCCAGGACGCGAAACGTCCGCCTGCGGTGAGGCCGGCGGGCAGCTCGGGCATGCTGGTCAGCCGACCGCCCGGACGTTGCCGTAGCGCTCTTCGTAGGCCGTCAGGTTGGAGTTGAGGGCCTGGATGACGCGGCCGACCATGGTCGGGGCGATCTTCACACGGGAGACGACCTCGGCGTTCACCTGCGTGGGGTCACCGGACGGCATCAGCTGGCAGAAGTCCAGCGTGAAGTCGTGGGGGCTCTGCGTCACCACGAGGAAGTTTGCGTACTCGCCGGTCTTGACGTCGTCGCTGACGTTGATGTTCAGGCGGGGCTGCTGGGGGGCGGGCTGGTCGCTCACGCGAAGGCTCCGATGGCTTGTCGTGGGTGTGGTGGTGGTCTGGCGCGAGGCTATCGACACGATCCATGCGCCTACGCTGCGTGCGCCGTCCGCGTCCCTGGAGTTCGTCCGTGCCTGCTGCCGAGTTGTCCGTCGTCCATGCCGGACCCCTGTCGGCGGCCGTCGCTGAGCTCGGGCAGACGCACGCCGGGGCGCTGGACCGACTCCACAGGCGCGACCACACCCTCTGGCGCGACGATCCCACGGAGCTCGCGGATCGTCTCGGGTGGCTCGACGCTCCGGCACGTGGCCGAGACCTCACCGCGGCCGCGATGCGCTTGGCGCAGGACGCCATCGCTGATGGCTTCAACCGCGTCGTGGTTGTGGGCATGGGCGGATCCAGCCTCTTCCCTGAAGTGCTGGCCGGGACGTTTCCTGCCCTGCGGCTGACGGTCGAGGTCCTGGACTCCACGCACCCCGTCGCG
>CBDTZE010000008.1:0-16669 GCA_965364815.1 uncultured Nitriliruptoria bacterium
GACTTGCCGAAGCCGGGCAGGTCGATTGCGTGGACCTCGTGGCCGGCGTCGGCCAGGCCCACGAGGGTCGGGACGAAGGAGACCTTGTGCGCCGCCAGGCCGTGGATCAGCACCACGGGCGCGCCGCGTCCGGTGACCAGGGACTCGATGGTGTTGCCCTTGATCCGTGTGCGCCGGACCTCCAGCGGGTTGGTGGCTTCGGGGCCCGGCGCGAACAGGGTCTCGAGACGGACGGCGAGGTTCAGGTCTCCGCGGATCTGCAGCGCGCCAGCCTGGAAGGCACGGATGCCGTCGCGTCGCCCGGCCACGATGTCGACCCACGTCCCAGCATCGACGACCAGTCGAGCCACGGCGTCGGCGTTGACCATGTCGGTGCGTTCGATGCGGCACCGATGGTCGGCGACATGGACGTCCCAGATCCCCTGCGGGCCGAGGTCGAGTGACCAGGTCGCGACCAGGCCACGAGCGATGTCGGGCCGGAAGCGGGATTCGAGGTGGCCCATCGCGTCGCGCACGGCGATCGCCGGATGGGGCTGCACCTGGGCGATCGCCGCGTGGCGCTGGGCAAGTCCGGAGGAGGGGGACATGTCGGTGGGTGCTCCGTCTCGGGGCCGCTGGCACGCTAACCCTGCCCAGGCGGCCAACTGTGCATACGCCGCTCGGCCAGGGTTGACTCCCGCTCCTGTCGGTCGTTTCGCGTTGGTCGAAAGCGTCGTGACCCGCCACACTGGTCGGACGACCTCACCAGGACGATCCCCCGTGGCCCCCAAGGACGCGCAAGAAGACGCGGTCATCGAACCGCCCGTCGACTGCGCCCTGTGCCAGGCCCCGGCCGAGGACCCCCTCGCCGTGCTGACGTGGGCGTTGGAGGTCGAGGACGCCGACCATCGCTGGTTCTGCCTCGACTGCGCCCGGGATCATGTCCGCGACATCGAGGGCCGCCTGGGCATCGAGTCCTGGGCCGTCGGCCAGGTCACCGTCTGACCGTGCGGTCCGTCAGGCGCGGCGCCAGCGCAGGCCGCGAGCGCCCGGGACCAACGTGATCGCGCCGTCGTCGGCCAGGCAGGCGAGGTCGCGACGGGCGTCCTCGGTGTCGACACTGGCTGCCTCGCGGTAGTCGGCGAGGGTGAACGTGGGCGTGCCGTCGGCATCGGCGAAGGCGCGGGCGCGGTCGGGGAGCGTCACGGACAGCACGCCGACCTCGCGGGCGGCACGGCGCAGCGACTCGACGACGGCCTCGGCCCACCGCTCCAACCAGATCGTCACGTCCTTGCGACGGCGCGTCTTGGCGACCTCCTCGAGATAGCCGAGCGGGTCCTGCGCCAGCACGACCTCGACGGCGGCGAGGCCGTGAGGATCCAGGCCCCGGGAGCGCAGGACGAGGCGAGCGGCGGCGCGGGCGAGGCGGCCGTTGGCGGCCTCGAAGGGGTGCGTGTCGAGGATGTCGAGGTGCAGGATCCCGCTTGCCACCAGGGCGTGTTCACGCTGGCCGCCGGAGACCATCCAGGCGCCGAGGTCGGCGAGGCGCTGGGGGACGGCCTCGGGCTCGGCCGGGTAGTACAGGAGGCGTCCGACGCTGGAATCGTGCACGACCTGGATCGTGGTGCGGGGCACGCCGGCGCAGGCGGGCTCCAGCAGACCGTGCGTGAGACGTCGGTGCAGCTCGGCCAGGGTCGGGACCGGGTCGGCGAACAGGCCCGGGGTGAGATCGTCGGATGCGAGGGCCGCCAGCACGCCGGCGAACTCTCGGCCGGCCAGGCCCGAGTCGGTCTCGTGCACGAAGCCCATCGGGTCGACCCAGAATTCCGTGGGGTCGACCTCGACCTCGTCGGCCTTGGGCAGCGTGGACTCGTCGGGCAGTGCGCCCGGGACCTCGGTCAGCCGTGAGCCATCCAGGCGGCAGGAGGCCAGGGCGGCGGCGTCCAGGGTGTCTGCGGCATCGGGTGCGGGGGCCGCGGCGAGCAGGCCGGCCAGTCGCTCCGCATCGGCGACCTGCTGGACGAGGTGGGCGGTGCGTTCGTAGCTGGGGTTCACGACTGTCAGCTCCAGAGCTTGAGCGACCGCCCGCGCTGGGCCTCGGTGTTGATCCGGCCGTGGCGACGACCGAACCCGTAGGTGGCTGCGGCCAGTGCGGCGGCGCCGACGCCGGCGGTCGTCGTGCGAACGACGGCCTTGCGGCGCCGGGAGAAGACCACGACGGGCCAACCGCGCTGGTGGGCCAGGGCCTGCAGCGGGGCGTCGGGGTTGACGGCGACGGGGTGGCCGACCATCTCCAGCATCGGGAGGTCGGACGCGGAGTCGCTGTAGGAGTAGGACAGCCGCAGGTCGTACCCGCGCTCCGCCGCCAGCTTCTCCATGGCCTCGCGCTTGCCCTCGCCGTAGACGAACGGGCCATCGAGTTCGCCCGTGTAGACGCCGTCCTTGACCTCGGACCGGGTGGCGATGCCGCCCTCCATGCCCAGCGCCTTGGCGAGGGGCTCGACCAGTTCGATCGGCGATGCGGAGACGATCCAGCAGTCGCGGCCGGCCTCGTGGTGCATCTCGACGAGGCCCTTGGACTCCGGGCGGACCTTCTCCAACAGCTTGGGGATGATCTGCTCGTTGAGCCCGATCAGTTCCTCCTGGTTGCCACCCTTGACGGCAGCGAGGATCCGGTCACGCACGGCGGAGGACTTCTCGTCACTGGCGCCGGACATCCGGAACGCGAGGGCGTTGGCGGCGTCCTTGAGCAGGTCGCCGGTGGGGATCATCTTGTTGCGCCAGGCGGCGATCCCGAAATAGAACGGGCTCGACCCGCTGATCAGCGTCCTGTCGAGGTCGAAGAAGGCGGCGGCGCGGGGTGCAGGTTCGGTGTTCATGACGCCGCAGGATACGGCGACAAAAGTGGACAACGCCCTCCAGTCAGGTGCCGAAATCCCCTTCCCCTTGGGACTTCGGCGCCGCGCTCGAGGGCGTCGTCGGGGCAACCGTGGCCCGTCGGCGCGACGACGTCAACCAAGTTGTCCACAGCCCCTGTGGACATGTTGGCAACTGTTGTGGATGGGGTGGGCAAATGCTGTGGAAGGGCGGCACTGGTCCGAAGGGTGAACAGGGGGTGGTCATGTGCCCCACGTGAGCCCCAAGGCCGGGTTGCGCTGGCGTGAACGGTCAACAGGGCCTGTGCACACCCTGTGGACGACACGGATTTCGCAGGGAAATTGCCACCCGCGCACGGCCCGCACAAGGGTCCCCGGCCGGCTTGGGGTTGGCCGGGTCAGCGTGCTAGCCGGCTGCGCCGGGCGGGTCCGTCGACTCGTCATCGTCACCCGCCGAGGGGTGCTCGCGGCGCGCGCGTCCTTCGGCGATTCGTTCGTCCGCTGTGCGTTCGACGGGGGCGTCGCCGAGGCTCTCGAAGAGGGCCGTGAGGTCGTCCGGGACGGCGCCGTCGGGGGACAGGCGCGCCAACCACGCATCCGGGTCCGCGAGTTCCGCTCCGTTGGGCAGATTCTCCGGGTGAGCGAGCGCCTGGTGCAGCGCCTCGGGCCCACCGGCTTCCTCGGCACGTGCCACGAACGCATCGCCGACGGCGTCATCCGGCGGCGCGAGGTCCAGGCCCAGCAGGCCGGCCAGCAGCCGGTCGCCTTCGCCACGGGTCGCGCGGCGCCGACGCAGGACCTCCTCGATCCGATCGCGGTTGGGCAGACGGTTCGTCGCTGCCCGATCGACCTCGCGCCGGGCCCAGGCCTGGACCAGGCCCACGACGGCCTGCAGTCGAGCCAGGATGCGTTCCTGGTCAGCGGTGGGCTCGACGCGGAACTCCGCGGCGCGTGCCATGGCGCGCTGCATCGACTCGGGGTCATCGGGGTCGATGCCCTCCATCAGTTCGCGCGACATCCGCTCGAGGCGGCTCGGGTCGACCTCGACGCCCTCGGCGAACTGGGCGACCAGCGACTGGATGTGTCCCTGCAACCACGGCACGGCGTGGAAGAGCCGACGGTGCGCGCCTTCGTGCAGGGCGAGCACGATGGACACCTCGGTCTCGTCGAGGTCCCAGCCCTTGAACGCGTCGCTGACGTTCACGGCAACCTGGAAGGCCCGGGAGGGGTCTGCGGTCGGGATGCCCAGGTCGAACTGACCGATCATCTGGGCGGAGAGGTGGCCGATGACCTGGCCGGCCTGCATGCCTGCCATCATGGCGCCCATCGGGCGCAGCATCGCGCCCGGGTCGAGGTTGCCCAGCAGCCCACCGAGGTCGCCGAGGCCGAGGGCATCGAGCGCCCCGCCCTCGAACTGTTGGCGGGCCAGTTCGGCCATGGCCTCGGTCGAGGCGGCAGCCACCGGCTCGACCAGCGGCTTGAGCGCGTCGAGGGCAGCCTGCACCCACGCGACGCGACCGGCCACGTCGAGGCGTCCGGCGTCCGGGGCGCTGGGCAGCGTGCCCTCGTCGAGCCAGTGCTCGGCCAGGCGGAAGGCCTCGGCGGCCACCTGTTCCTCGTGGTCGGTGGGATCGCGGTCACCCTCGTCGGCGAGCCGCATGGCGACCTGGCGCGCCAGGTTCCAGTCGACCGGCCCGGTCGGGGCGCCGCCGGCCATGGGGTTGCCGCCCATGGCGGCGAAGGGACCGCCGCCGGCCATCATCGACTGCACGGCGCCCAGCAGGTCGGCCCCGGGTCCGTCCGGGTCGCTGAGTCCCAGGGAATCCAGCAGTTGGCGGAGTTCCGGGGGCAGCCCACCGAAGGGGTCGTCGCCGAAAGGTTGGTCTGGTGTGTCGCTCATGCGACAAGGGTGCCCGTTCTGGCCGCGACTCGTCAGGTGTTCGCGCAGGTGACCTGCGCCGGGTTGACGCAGGGGCGCGTCGATAGCCTCGCCGCCACCACGTCCAGGGGACAGCAGTGGCAGGTCGGACCATCGCCGTGACAGGCGCGAACGGACTGATCGGGGCGCGCCTTGTCGAGGAGTTGCGCCGCCGTGCCGACGTCGAGTCCGTCGTCGCCCTCGACATCGAGGTGCCCGGCGGCATCGCCCCCGGTGTCGACGCGCGCGTGGTCGACATCCGCGACCCCGGCATGTCCGAGGTCCTCGCGGGCTGCACGGAGTTGGTCCACCTCGCTGCACTGCTGCGTCAGCAGCGCGACGAGCACGTCATGCGTGAGGTGAACGTCGAGGGCACGCGCAACGTCCTGGAGTGCGCCGTCGCGGCCGGTGTGACCCGGATCGTGCACCTGTCATCGGCGACGGCGTACGGCGCTCATCCCGACAACGACGTGCCACTGCGCGAGGACGCCCCGCTTCGCGCCAACCCGGAACTGGCCTCCGCGCGCCACAAGGCCGAGGTCGAGGCCTGGCTGTGGCCCTGGGCCGAATCCCTGCCTGGTGTCCGCGTCGCGGCGCTGCGGCCCTCGATCATCACGGGGCCCGGGCTGGACAACGTCATCACCCGACTCTTCGAGACCCCGCCGTTCGTCACGATCCGCGGCCACCGTCCGCCGATCCAGTTCACGCACGTCGACGACGTGGTCTCCGCCATCGTGCTCCTGCTGGACAAGCCTGAACTCACCGGCGCGTTCAACTGCGCCAGCGAAGGCTGGCTCTCCTACGACGAGTTCCTCGCCATCGCGGATGTCCGGCATGTCGAGTTGCCACTCGAGATCGCCCACCAGATGGCGCACCGGCTGTGGTCCATCGGGTTGTCGCCCGTCCCGCCCGGGCACCTGCAGTACGGGATGCACCCCTGGGTGGTGTCGGTCGATCGCCTTGTTGAAGCCGGATGGCGGCCCCAACGCTCCAACCGCGATGCCCTGCAGGAGATGGCTGACGAGCATCGCGAACACATCAGTGTGGGCCCGGTTCGTGTCCACAAGCAGGACCTGCGTCGGGGCGCGGTCGCGACCGTCGCGCTCGGCGTCGGCGGCCTGCTCCTGCGACGTCGAGGTCGGGACGACTCGTGAGCGACCCGGCTCGGGGCGAGCCCCGACTGCACGTGCACCTCACCGACCAGGCGCTGGACCTGGGGGCGGCAGACGCGTTCGTCGCCGACCCGACCTGCGGTGGCGTGGGTCTGTTCCTCGGTGTGGTGCGCAACCACCACGCCGGTGACGAGGTCGACCACCTCGTCTACGAGGCCTGGGAGCAGGAGGCGCTGCCACGCCTGCAGCGCGTGGCGCAAGACGTCGTCACCCAGTTCAAGGGTGTCCGGGCCGTCTGGGTCGAGCACCGCGTCGGTCGACTGGAGATCGGCGACGCTGCCGTGGTCGTCGCCGCCAGTGCCCCGCACCGCGACGAGGCCTTCGATGCGGCTCGCGCCCTGATCGACCGGACCAAGGCCGACGTCCCGATCTGGAAGCACGAGCACCTGGCAGACGGAACCAGTCGGTGGCCCGGAGCGGACGACTGCTGACGGGGATTGCGGGGCTTCTCTCCGACCCCTTACCTTTCGCGGCACACCCGCCGGCCCGTCCCACCGCGGCCCTTGCGGCAACTCGGAGTCCATCGTGACCACGCTCGTCTACCTCCTTCTTGGCGTTGCCTTCGCCCTTTTCGCCTTCTCCGCCTGGCGCCGTCGCGCCGACGGCGACCCGGCCTCCAGCGTCGAGGGCTTCGCCCGCGTGCTGGCAGCCATCGACCCCGCTGCCACGGCCCGCGCGCAGCAGGAACGTGAAGCTGAGGCGACACTCGGCGCCGGCCCGGACGCGAACCCTTCAGGCTCCGAAGACCGCTGAGGCCCGCGGCTACGCTCGCCACCCACTGAATCCGAGGGTCCGTGCGTCGACTCCTGATCCTTCTGCTGGTCGCGTCGAGCCTCGGCTTCATGGGCCGTGGCGGCGTGCCCTGCGATCGTGTCCAGTCGCAGCCGCAGTGCCTCGTCGCCCTGCTGCCGGGTCCGACGGCCAACACCCTGGACATCGTCGAGATCGCTGGCGACACCTCGCTGTCGGCTGGCGAGTTGCTGTTGACCACGGTGTCGGTCGACCCGTCGTTGACCTTCCGCGAGTGGGTCCGGGGCGCCTTCGATTCGCGCGTGGACCACTTCGACCGTGAGCTGATCTACCCGACGGGAACGTCCGTCGAAGAGGTGCGGGCGCAGAACGTCGCGCTCATGGAGAACAGCCAACTCGATTCGATGATCGCCGCGCTGCACGCGCTGGACTACGACTTCGACGAGGACTTCGACGGGGCCGAGGTCGTCGAGGTGGCGGAGTACTCCGCCGCAGCCGACGGGACGCTGCTGCCAGGCGACGTGATCGTCGACGTGGCCGGCACGCGCGTCTCCGGCACCAGCGACGTCGTCGGCGCGATCGCCCGATTCGGCATCGGTGACGACCTCGCGCTGGTGGTCCAGCGGGATGGCAGCGAACTCCCCGTCACGATCCAGCTGGTTGCCGCGCCCGATGACGGCCGCCCCGTCATGGGCGTCACGCTGCGGTCCTTCCTCGAGCTTCCGGTCCAGATCACGATCGACGCGGGGATCATCGGCGGGCCCTCCGCCGGCCTGATGTTCGCCGTCGCCATCGTCGACGAGCTGTCGCCCGAGGACCTGACCGGTGGGCTCATCATCGCCGGGACCGGTGAGATCGACCGGCTGGGAACCGTCGGACCGATCGGCGGCATCCGCCAGAAGGTCCTGGGCGCCACCAGCCGCGGCGACGAACCCCCGGCCACCGTCTTCCTGGTGCCGGAGCTCAACATGCCGATGGCCGTCAAGGCCCCGGTGCGTTCGGAGATCCTCCTCGTCCCGATCGGGACGCTGGACGACGCGCTCGAGGCGCTGCGGCTCCTGCGTGACGGCCAGGAGCCCGTTGGCGCCGTGCGGTTGAAGCCCTGACCGCTCCACGCGGTTCTGCGCCTAGGGTGCTGGCTTCATGAGCGCCGGCATCCCCCTTCCACTGCACCTTGCCGTGCACCTCGTCGGCCTTGCATCGGTCGCGGGCCTCTTGGCGTGGGCGATCTCACGCCGCCGTTCGCTGGGGCCGACGTGGTTGGCCTTCCTCGTCGGCGGTCTGCTCTTGACGGCGCAGCACGTCGGACTCGGCCTGGTCGTCACCGAGGGCACCTCCTGGCCGGTCTACGCCCGCGCCATGGCCTACGCCAGCCTCGCGGTCGGGATCGCCGGAGCATCCGGGCGCAGCAGCGTCGGCCTGCCCGTGGTCGTGGCCATCGCACCGATCGCGGTGCACGTGACGGCCGGACTCGCCGGCCTGCTCGCGGCAGCCAGCGCGGTCCGCGGAACGCTGCGCCGTGGTGGCCTCCTTGGGTCGGGCATCGCCCTGTGGGCGACCTCGGACATGCTGGTGCGATCGCGGCCGGCCCTGGCCGCGTGGATCGCCCTGGGTGGATCACTCGCCGTCTTCGGGTGGTCGGCCACCGTCGGACAGACCAGCGTCCGCGCCCGGCTCCTCGCGGTCACGACACTGCTGGTGTCGTTGGTCGTGGTCCTGATCTCTGCCGCAACCGGCACGCTCTTCGCCGACCAGTTGCGCCAGGAGGCGATCGATCGCCTGCGCCAACCGGCGGCGGTCATCGTGGACGACCTGCAGCAGACGTGGCCCACGGAACTCGCCGGACAACTGCGCACGACGGCCAAGCTCCCCACGGTCGTCGAGGTGTTCCGCCGCCTGGGTGGCGAGGCCCAGCAGACGGAATTGGCAGAGTTGGTCCGCCAGACCGGAACGATGGACCTCGTCGTCCTGCTTGACCGCAACGGAATCGCCCAGGCCGCCAGTTGGCGCAACGGGCCTGCGCCGGTGACCTGGCTGCCGATCCTGCAGGGTCACCCGGCGGTCGTCGCCGCAGCGACGGCACCGGATTCGCAGGTCGGCACGGCCCTGCTGCGCGCGGACGGGGCGACGCGCTCCACCGTGGCTGCCTTCGCTGCCGCCGTCGTCCTGCCCAACGCCACCGCGGGCATCGACGAGCGGCTGGGCATCCTGGTCGCCGCTCGCCTGGTCGACGACGCGGACCTGCAGCGCCGCAGCCGCGCCGCAGCCGCGGACATGGTCGTGCTTGCAGCCGGCGACATCATCCAGTCAACGCGCAGCACCAATGACGACGACGCGATCGAAGCCGGAGTCGCCGCCGGCCGGACCCGCGTGGAGGTCAGCGGCGGCACGGAGTTGCTGCTCGCCAGCCTCGACGGTGGCGTGGTCGGGGTGCCGATCACGATCGGTGTGCTGGACGACATCGGGGCGCTCGGCGACCCCGAGGGCGTCACGGCACGCGACCTGTTCTTGCGGTCCCTCTTCGTCATGGCGCTCGCCCTGCTCGCCGGGGCGATGGCCAGCCGGTGGCTGGCGCGCCCCGTGACCCAGCTGACGGCCGCCGTGGATCGCGTGGCCGAGGGCGACCTCGACACGGCCTTCGGCATGGAGGATCGTGGTGACGAGTTCGGTCGCCTGGCCGAAGCCTTCGAGGGCATGACCGTCTCGCTGTCCGCACGCCAAGCCGCCCTGCAGCGTGCAGCAAGCACCGAGGCTGAGCTGCGTGGCCGGCTCCAGGCCATCACGGACTCCATGTCGGACGGCCTGCTCGCCACGGATCGTCACGGCTACGTGACCGCCGCCAACCCCGCCGTTGCCCGGTTGCTGGGCCTGGACACGCCCGACCTGCTGGGGCGGTCGCTCGGTGACGTCCTCCTCGGTCAGCGTGAGGGCAGCGACGAGAACCTCGCGGATGCCGTTGCTGCTGCGACCGGCAAGGGCCGGCCCTTCTCCGGTCGCGGCCTGGTCTCGACCACGAACCTGCACGTCGACGTGACGTCGTCGCCGCTGCGCGGCACGGACGGGGAGGCCCCGGTCGTCGGCACGGTCGTGGTCCTGCGCGACGTCTCCGCCGAGGCAGAGCTGGCCCGGGCACGACGGGACTTCGTGACGAACATCTCGCACGAGCTCCGGACTCCGCTGACGCTCATCATGGCGCCCGTCAAGCAGCTGGAACGCTGGCGGACCAACGAGTCCATCGCCCCCCTCCAGAGCGAGATCCTCAATCGCGGCACGGCGCGGATGGCTCGCCTGGAGCGAGAACTCACGGAGTGGGCCCAGATCGAGCTCGGTCGGTACGCCAACGTCAAGGGCACGGCCGATCTCGCCGAGGTTCGCAAGCGCAGCGTCGACATGGTGTCCTGGCAGTTCCCCGAACGGGAGATCCGCGTCAAGGTCCCGGTCCGCCTCAAGAAGATCGCGGTCTCCAACGAAGCGGTGCAGACCATCGTGCGCGAACTGACCCACAACGCGGTGCTCTTCAGCAAGCACGACGCCAAGCCGGTGGATGTCGTGTTCAAGAATGTGGCCGAAGGTGTCGAACTCACGGTCACGGACCGCGGGGTCGGGATGGACGAAGCAACGCTGGCACGGGCCTTCGAGCCGTACTGGCAGCGAGACGCCTCAGAACGTCGCGACTTCGACGGCCTGGGGATCGGCCTGCCATTGGCCCAGCGAGTGGCGCAGGCAGCAGGGACGGACGTGACACTCACGTCGCGGCCGGGACGGGGCACCACAGCCCGCGTCGTCTTCCCGGTTCACTGAGCAGGGCAAGGTGAGGAGGGCAACGTGACCGACCAGGAAGCACGCATCAGTGCGCGCGCTCGCGTGACCGCCTCCCGTCGTCGCGAGGCGCTCCGGGAGACGCGCCTGACGGCTTCGCTGTCGGTCCTGACCGTTGTCGTCGGACTGGTGGTGTCCTTCCTCACGGCTGCTGGTGCGTTCCCGGACGATGCCTTCGGCCGCCTCGTCGCGGGACAACTCGAGATCCAGGACGACCAACAGCAGTGGCGCTCGCTGCGGCAGGGCGACAGCGTTCCCTACGGCCGGGTCGTGCGGACGCCCGTCGACGTCTTCGCACGCCTCGACGTCCGCCAGGGTGAGGTCACGCTGGCGCCGGACACCCGGGCATCGCTGTTGCCGGGGACCGTGGAACTGGACCGGGGTGGGGTGCTCTTCGACGTCACGTCGTTCTACCTCGCCCTTTCGCCTGACCTGATCGCACGGGGCGACGGGGTGTGGCGCATGGATGCCGGCAACAACCCCCGGATCGCGATGTACGAGGGTTCGGCCAGCGCGACCAGCGGCCTGGCCCGCGGCCAGCAACGCCCCGAGGCCCGTTCGCTCGCCGACTGGGAGGAGATCACGCTGATCGCGGGAGCGATCGCGGACACCCGCCCGTTGACCTACACCCTCGACGACCCGTGGGACGCCGTGCACGCTTCGCGTCCGCTGGCCGTCGACGAGGCCGTGGCCAGCACCTCGGCCGGGATCGCCCGCACCTACGGATCCCCGGCCCGTGACCAGGCCTTCTACGAGGCCTTCACGGTCGTGGACGACGACATCGCGCTGGCCCTCGACCAGTTCGACGTTCTCCCCGGCGAGGGATTCGGTGAGCCCGCAGACGTCCTGGTCGGGGTCCTGGCCTCGCGCCTGGTGTCCGAGCGGGCGGGCATCCCCTTCGGTGACGCGGTCGAGGAGGTCGACGACCTCCGCAGCCGTGGGGCGACCTGGGGCGTCGTGCTGGTCCGCCGTGACCTGGGCGTGAACGACTGGATCCGTGCCGTCGACCTGAGCCTGCGTGAGATCGAGAACCTCGGCGACGACGCCCCCGCGCCTGCCCCGGCACCGGCGCCCGCGCCGCAGCCGACGCCGTCGGATGAGCCGTCACCGACGCCATCGCCGAGCACGCCGGTGCCAGTGCCCACGCCGACCCCCACGCCGACACCGACCCCGGCCCCGACGGAGCCCGCGCCGACCCTCGACCCCTGCCTCGACCCCGGTGCGCCGGGATGCGTCGAGCAGACGGTCGACAATCTGCTCGACGTGATCGATGGGATCATCCCGCCCGGCCCCGTGGCGGATGTCGTGGACAACGCGACGGACACGGTCGAGGACGTGATCGACCTGTTGCCGCCGCTGCGTGACGAAAATGAGAGCGCCGCCAAGGGTGGGTTCCTCGACGGCGTCTCTTCGTTGCTGGGCATGATCCTGCTTGCGGCAGGGTTGCCCTGGTAAGGCGGTGGGTCAGCGGGTCACTTGCGCAGAAGCAGTCGCACGCCTGCGCGCATGATGTCCATCGCGGTCCCGAGGATCGCGACCGGCACGTTGGCCGGCGCGGTCTGGGGCGCGGACGGGTGGGGGAACAGCGGAGCCGTGCGCCACGCCTTGACCATCGCCTCGCCGATCTCCCGGCGGCGCGTGGCGTCAAGGCCCGAGCGGACCTTGGGCAGCAGGTCCTCCTCCTCTTCCTCGAGGTGGTGGCGCATCGCCTCGATCATCACGTGAACCTTCATGTCGAACCGTTCGGCGTCCGACGACAGGCCACTGATCTCCTTGAGCGTGAGGTCGGCGAGGTGGTGCTCCTCGATGCCTTCGCTGATCTCGTCGCGCAGGTCCTCAAGTTCGTTCTCGATCGCGGGATAGAGGATCAGTTCCTCCATGCGCGCGTGCTTGGTCAGCGTTGTCACGAGCTCCTGGACGATCTCGTCCTTCTTCCTTGACGGCTGTGCCGAGCAGGCCTCGAAGTCGTCCATGAGCGAGCGGATCTGGTCGTGCTGGCGCAGGACCAGATCGACGGCATCCGGGGCGGAGTCGACGAGCTCAAGGGCCGCCTGGAGTTCGTCGCGTTTCATCTGCGATCGGCCGTCGAGGTCGCGGTCCTGGGCGAGCTGGTAGAGCTCCGCCTTCGTCATCGCGGCGTAGTCCGGCGCGTCCGTCTTGGTGGCCATGAAGGTTCGTCCTCTGGAGTGTCGGCATGGGCATGTCTGGCATGAGGAATGCCCACGGCAACCCGGCGACAACCCCGACCCGATCGGGGTCCGAACCCCGTCGCTAGGCTCCTGCGTTCACCCAACAGACCTTGGAGTCCCCCTGTGGGAGCCTTCGTCCGTCGCCGGCTCGGCCTCTTCGTGGCCGCCGTCGCCGTCCTGCTCGTCCTGTCCGCCAATCGGATCGCCACGTTCCTGACCGACCTCTGGTGGTATCAGGGGATGGGTTACGAATCGGTCTTCCTCGACAGGATCGGGGCGCAGGCCCTGCTGTTCGTGGTCTTCGGGCTGATCCTGGGCGTCCTGGTGGCGGTGAACCTGCAGGTCGTGCGCAAGATCCGGCCGCTGTTCATCCCCTCGACACAGCAGGAGATGCAGCTGGAGAAGTACCGCCAGCAGGCAGACCCCTACCTCAAGTGGATCATCCTGGGCGTCTCTGCATTGTTCGGGCTCTCCGCCGGTGGCACCGCCGCGACCCAGTGGGAACGGTTCCTGATGTGGCGCCACGGTGGGGCATTCGGCGTCGTTGACCCGCAGTTCAACACCGACATCGGGTTCTACGTCTTCGACCTGCCGTGGTTCTCGTTCGTGCAGGGCTGGATCTTCACGTCGCTGGTCCTCACGACCGTGCTGACCGTGGCCGCCCACGTCATGCTGGGCGGCATCCGCCCCGACAACCCCGGCGACAAGCTCACGCCGCAGGTGAAGAAGCACCTGTCCGTGCTGCTGGTCTTCATCCTCATCGCTCGCGCCGGTGGCTGGTGGCTGGACCGCTACTCGTTGAACTTCTCGCCTCGCGGCACCGTGACCGGTGCGGCCTTCACTGACGTCAACGCGGAACTCCCGGCGCTCTACCTGCTGATGGGCCTGACCGTCGTCGCCGTCGGCCTGGTCCTGTGGTCGATCAAGCGCAGCGGCTTCGTGTTCGCCGGCGCCGGCATCGCCTTGCTGGTCGTGGCTTCCCTGGTCCTCCAGGGGATCTACCCGGCTGTGATCCAGCGCCTGCGCGTCGACCCCCAGGAACTGGCCAGGGAGACGCCGTACATCGAGCGCAACCTTGAGGCCACCCGCGCCGCCTACGGGATCAGTGAGACCGAGTTGGTTCGCTTCGACGTCACCAATGACCTCGCCGAGGAGGACCTCACCGCGGAGGCCACGACCCTGAAGAACGTCCGGCTCTGGGACCCGACGACGCTCTCGACGACCTACACGGAACTGCAGACCCAGCGGCCCTACTACCGCTTCAACTCGGTCGACGTCGATCGCTACGTCCTGGACGGCGAGGTCCGCCAGGTCATGCTCTCCACGCGTGAGTTGGACCTGTCCGGCCTGCCAGCATCGACCCGGTCGTGGCAGAACGACACCCTGACCTTCACGCACGGACTGGGCGTCGTTGCCTCGCAGGTCAACAGCGCCACCGACCGTGGCCAGCCGGTGTTCCTCGCCGAGGACGTTCCGCCCGTCGGCATCGACGAACTGACGCCCTCGACGAACGGGATCTACTTCGGAGAGGTTCGCAACCCGACCTACTCCATCGTGGGCACCGACCAGGAAGAGCTTGACTACGAGACCGGGTCCGGCGAGGCCCAGATCACGACGGCGTATGACGGCAAGGGTGGGGTCGTGTTGGGCAACCGCCTGCGCCGCCTGGCGTTCAGCCTGCGGTTCTCCGACCCGAACTTCGTGCTGTCCGGCCTGCTGCGTGACGACTCGCGGGTGCTCTACCGCCGTGATGTGCAGGAGAGGGTCGCCGCGGTGGCCCCGTTCCTGTCGCTGGACGACGACCCGTATCCGGTCGTCCTCGACGACCGCATCGTCTGGGTCCAGGACGCCTACACCCTGTCGGCCAACTACCCATACTCGGAGCGTGTCTTCGACAACCGCCACGGGACGCTGAACTACATCCGCAACTCGGTCAAGGTCGTCGTCGACGCGTTCGACGGCACCGTGACCCTCTACGTCGTGGAGCCTGACGACCCGATCGTGCAGGCCTGGCGCCGGGCCTTCCCGGCCCCGTTCGCCGACCTGGCGGACGCCCCGGCCGAGCTCGAGGCCCACTTCCGCTACCCGCAGGACCTGTTCCGGATCCAGTCGGCGATCTACGCGACCTACCACATCCCCGGTGCGGCCTCGTTCTACAACAAGGCCGACGAGTGGCAGATCCCTGTCGACGCCCCGGCCGTGGAGAACAACCCGAACTCCACGCTGCGTCCCCGACTGCAGCCGTACTACCTGCTGATGAAGCTGCCCGGCGAGGAGCGTGAGGAGTTCGTCCTCATCCAGCCGTACCAGCCGACGGGCAAGAAGATCATGAACGCCTGGCTCGCCGGTCGTTCCGACCCGGGCGTGTACGGCGAGTTGTTCGCCGTCCAGTTCCCGGTCGACGAGGACGTGTTCGGACCGGAGCAGGCCCAGGCCCGCATCGAGCAGGAGACGGAGATCTCGCAATTCATCACGCTGCTGGACTCCGCCGGCTCGCGGGTGATCCGCGGCAACATGCAGATCATCCCGATCGGCCAGTCGATCCTGTACGTCGAGCCACTGTTCATCGAGAACGCGCAGGCCGGCATCCCCGAGCTCTCCCGTGTCGTGGTGGTCCTCGGCGACCGCGTGGTCATGGAGCGGACCCTCGAGGAGGCGCTTGCCGCCATCGTCGGGGCGCCCCGCCCGAGCACCGGTGGCGGAGGCGACGACGGCGCGCCGCTCGGTGAGGACCCGGACCGGATCCTCCTCGACGCCCTGCAGGCCTTCGCGGACGCCGACGAGGCGCTTCGTGACGGCAACCTCGCTCGTTACCAGAGCCTGGTCAACCGGGCCGCGAGGCTGCTGGAGCGCGTCGCCGAGCTGCGAGGCATCTCCCTTGAGGAGTTGATCCAGCCTGAGGACGCCGAGCCGACGGACGCCCCCTCCGGCGGATCGACGGAAGCACCGTCGGAGGAACCCGCCCCCGCCTGACTGCGCCACGCAACCACGGAGACTCGCCGCCCCAACCCAGGGCGGCGAGTTCCCGGTTTTCGGGCCTCTTCGGGGCCCGGACGGGCCTGGAGTACGCCGTTCGGGCGCCGGTCTGGGGTCCGAACGGGTCCCAGATGCCCATTGAGCACAACTTCTGGCGGCCTGCGGTCGATGCACTGAACAGCGCTGCAACCCGGGGACGGTCCACCACCAGGACCGGGGAGGCAGGCGCGCACCTCGCACCCCACCTCGGAGCCCCCACCACATGCGTCGCCCCCTCGCCCTGCTCGTCGCCGTCACGTCGTTGCTGGCCGGCACTGCCGTGACCTCGGCCCCGGCCGCCCTCGCCGCAGACCCCTGGCAGCAGACCGTGGACATCACCTTCCCGGCCGAGGCCGACAAGGTCCACTTCAGCGACACCTACACGGCGTGCCGCTCGGGCTGTGCCCGGACCCACCAGGCCACGGACATCATGGGTCCGAAGATGACCAAGCTGTTCGCGACCGTCGACGGCGTCATCTGCCGCATCGACGAGGGCGCCGAGGACTCGTACGGCCGCAACATCACCCTCTGCGGCGATGACGGCAACGAGTACCGCTACCTGCACATCAACAACGACACGCCCGGCACCGATGACGGCGCCGCCGGCTTCGAACACATCTACGCGCCGGGCCTGACGCGTGGCTCGCGGGTCGCCCGCGGCCAGCACATCGCCTACATGGGCGACTCCGGCAACGCGGAGAACAGCGGCTCGCACCTGCACTTCGACCTCTACGTCCCCACGGTCACCAACCCGTACGGCGAGAGCCGCATCAACCCGTACCACTCGCTGATGGCTGCCCTGGCGGACAACGACCTCGCCGACGGCACCGCGTTGGCGGTCGAGGCCAACCAGCGACTCGCCGGCGCCAGCCGCATCGAGACCGCCGTCGAGGTGTCGCGCGACACCTTCGCGGCGGCCCCGGCCGCCGTCCTGGCCACCTCCCGCGCCCC
>CBDTZE010000009.1:0-16366 GCA_965364815.1 uncultured Nitriliruptoria bacterium
GGCGAGGAACGTCGTGGCGACGGCCGGTGTGTTGTAGGTCTGGTGCAGACGTGAGTTGTCGACGACGGTCTGCAGGTCGAAGAAGGCCGGGATGTGGCGGTCCGTGGCCTTGATCTCCGCGATCCGGTCGACCGCCTTGGGAGAGGCCAGGGCGATGACGAGGCCACCGTCGGAGGCGAAGCCCTTCTGCAGCGAGAAGTAGTAGACGTCGAACTGCGAGGGGTCGACGGGCAGGCCGCCCGCACCGGAGGTCGCATCGACCATCACGAGGGCGTCGCCGTCGGGGCGCTCCACGGTGGCCATGACGCCCGTCGAGGTCTCGTTGTGCGTGAGCGCGTAGACGTCAGCACCCTCGGCGAGCGGGGCGTGGTCGGGGCGTGTGCCGGGCGCGGAGTCCACCGTGACGGCCTGGTCCAGCCACGGCGCCTTGTTCACCGCGGTGGCGAACTTTCCGGAGAACTCGCCGAAGATCTCGTGCTGCGAACGCTGCCGCACCAGCCCGAAGGTGGCCGCGTCCCAGAACGCCGTCGCGCCTCCGTTGGTCAGCAGGACCTCGTAGTCGTCGGGCAGGGAGAACAGGTCGGCAAGTCCGGACTGCAGACGGCCGACCAGGTCCTTGACCGCAGGCTTGCGGTGCGAGGTGCCCAGGAGCGCATCACCGTGGATGGCCAGCGCCGCCAGTGCCTCGGGGCGGATCTTCGAGGGCCCGCAGCCGAAGCGGCCGTCCTCGGGCATGAGGTCGGCGGGGATGACGAGGTCTGCGGGGGAAGCCACGGGGCGCTCCGGGAGGCTGAGGGGGTCGATGTGCGGCGGGCCGCACGGGGCCAAGTCAACCTGCAGCGGTCGGGACACGCCAAGGCAGCCGCCCCGCCTACGCTCGGGCGCGATCAGGCCCCCGACGCTCCGGAGCCGCCGTGACCTCCCCCCTCGCGCCTCGCATCCTCGACCTCGAGGAGTCTCCGACCCTCGCGGTGACCACGAAGGCCAAGGCCATGAAGGCCGCCGGTGAGCCGGTGATCGGCTTCGGCGCGGGCGAGCCGGACTTCCCGACGCCGGCCAACATCGTCGAGGCAGCCCAGCGTGCGGCGGCCGACCCGTTCTCGCACCGCTACTCCCCCGCGGCCGGCCTCCCGGCGCTGAAGGAGGCCATCGCTGCCAAGACGCTGCGCGACTCGGGCTTCGCGGTCGACGCCGCGCAGGTCACGGTCGCCAACGGCGGCAAGCACGCGCTCTACAACGTCTTCCAGGCCATCGTCGCTCCCGGTGACGAGGTCATCATCCCGGCGCCCTACTGGGTGAGCTACCCGGAGCAGGTCAAGCTGGCAGGCGGCGTTCCCGTGGCCGTCACCACGACGGTGGCCGACGGCTTCCGGGCGACTGTCGAACAGCTCGAGGCCGCGCGGACGGCGAAGACGAAGGCGCTCATCTTCGTGTCGCCGTCCAACCCGACAGGCTCGGTCTACCCGCCCGATGAGGTCGCCGCCGTCGGTCGCTGGGCTGCGGAGCATGGCATCTGGGTCATCACCGACGAGATCTACGAGCACCTCGTCTACGGCGATGCCGAGCACGTCAGCCTGCCCGTCGTTGCCCCCGAGGCAGCCGAGCGCACCATCGTCGTCAACGGCGTGGCCAAGACGTACGCCATGACCGGCTGGCGCGTGGGCTGGTCCATCGCCCCGCTCGAGGTCGCCAAGGGCATCAACAAGCTCCAGAGCCAGGTCACGTCGAACGTCTGCAACGTGGCGCAGTTCGCGGCCATCGAGGCCGTGGCGGGCCCGCAGGATGCGATCGCTGAGATGCGTTTGGCCTTCGACCGTCGCCGTCGCGTCGCCGTCGACCTGCTGCGTGCCATCCCGGGTGTCGAGTTGGCCGAGCCGCAGGGCGCCTTCTACGTGCTGCCGTCCTTCGAGGGCGTGCTGGGTCGGGAGTTCGCCGGCCGGCGCCTCACGACGACCCTGGAGCTCGCTGACGCGCTCCTGGAGGTCGCGAAGGTCGCCGTGGTGCCCGGTGAGGCCTTCGGGGCGCCCGGGACGGCCCGCCTGTCCTACGCACTGGGCGACGACGACCTGGCGGAGGGCATCGGCCGCATCGCGACCTTCCTCGCCGGCTGACCGGAACCACGCAACGACGAACGCCCCGCCGGGACATCGGCGGGGCGTTCGTCTGTCAGGTGGTCAGTGGCTTGCGCCGACCAGTTCGGCCGCCGGCTTGTCTGCGGGGTCGTCGCCGTCGTCTGAGCCGAAGAACTTCAGCCAGACGTACCCGCCGACACCGGCGAGGATCGAGGCCGCGAAGATCCCGACCTTCGAGGAGTCCGCCAGCGAGGAGCCCAGCGGGAAGCTGAGGGCGGACACGAACAACGCGACGGTGAAGCCGATGCCGGACAGCAGGCCGACCCCGATCATGTGATGCCAGGTCACGTTGCGCGGCATCCGACCGAGGCCCAGCTTGATGGCGATCCAGGAGAACAGCACGACGCCGATGACCTTGCCGAAGAAGAGGCCGGAGAAGATGCCGACGAGCACGTCGTCACCCAGCACGTCGTTGAACATGTCCGAGGTGACGATGACGCCGGCGTTCGCCAGGGCGAAGATCGGCACGATGACGTACGAGGTCCACGGCTGGAGCTTGAACTCCAGGCGCGTGAGTGGCGGCATCGATTCGCGTGACAGCGTGCGAAGATCCGTCATCATCGCCTGGACGCGCTCCAGGGTGTTGTGGTCGGTCTCGTGCAGCGGGGTGTCATCGGGGATGTAGTCCCGGGCCCGCTCGACGAGGGCGTCGGCGCGTGTCGCGAACTTCGTCGGGTCCAGGTACGCCTTGACTGGCGTCATGAGGGCGAGGGCGACGCCCGCGACCGTCGCGTGGACTCCCGACTCCAGGACGGCGACCCAGACGATGGTGCCGACCACGATGTAGGCCGGGGTCGAACGCACGTTGGCGCGCTGCATCAACCACACGACGACCAGGCCGATCGCGGCGACGCCCAGCCAGTCAAAGAAGAGCTGCTCGGTGTAGAACAGCGCGATCACGAGGATGGCGCCGAGGTCATCGACGATGGCCAGGGCCAGCAGGAAGAGCTTGGCCGCCACGGGGACTCTTCGGCCGACCATGGAGAGCACACCGACGGCGAAGGCGATGTCCGTGGCCATGGGGATTCCCCAACCGTCGGCGCCTTCGCCTCCGGCGTTGAACAGCAGGTAAAGGCCTGCGGGAATGACCATCCCTCCAAGGGCAGCGAAGGCGGGCAGTGCCGCGGCCTTGGGGTCGCGGAGTTCACCGACGACGAGTTCTCGCTTGATCTCCAGGCCGACGACGAAGAAGAACAGGGCCATCAGTGCGTCGTTGATCCAGTCGCGGACCGTGAGGCTGGTCAGGTGACTCATGTCCAGCGGACCGATGTGGATGACGGGGCCGTGGTGTTCGGCCTCGCCCTCAGCGCCTTCAGCGGCCGCGACGGTGTCGTGGGGGGCCTGGACCGTGGACAGCGCGTGGTCCTCGGCAAGTGCCGAGTCGTCCTCCGGTGCGGAGACGCCGAACTCGATGCGGGTGTCGAACAGGTCGAAGTAGGCATCCTGCAGTGGCGAGTTCGCCCAGGCGACGGCGAGGATCGCGGCCACGAGCATGAGGATTCCGCCGGCTGCCTCGAGCCGGACGAAGCGCAGCGTCGGCTGCACGAACGCCCGAGGGACGAACCGGTCGGAGCTGATCCAGGTGCCGGGGATCAGGCGCTTCTCTTCGGTGCCGTTCTCAGCCACGTGGCGACCTCGGGGTGTCTGGGGAGGGGGAGGAACGCGAAGGGCGTTCTCCGTGTCGTCGTCGGCGGGAAGTCGTGATCTGCAAGGACTTCGGGCGACGAGCAGGTCTTGATGGCATCAGCCTACAAATGACGACGACCCCCGTGGCGCAAGGCCGAGGGGGTCGTCATCGGGATGTCGGTGGTCAGCTGTTGTCGCCACGCTGTGCGTCGTTGGCTGCCTCGGCCTCGGCCGGGGAGAGCAGCTCCGGGTCCGGGAACGCGGGGCAGTCGTCGGCCACGAAGGTCAGCGAGTTGGCCAGGGCGGCGGCGAGCGCCTCCGGGCTCAGTGCGTTGGCAGAACCACGCGGGATGCAGACGTAGGTGACCCAACGGGCCTTGGCCGTGCCGGTGGTGCCCTCAAAGCGGTCGACCTCCAGCAGTTCCTGGGTGGTCACGTCGCCGGCGTAGTGGCGCAGGGCCGGCTCGCCGGTGGCCTGGTAGTCACGTGCACGGGCGACCGCGGCCTCGAGGCGAGCTTCCTGGGCGCTGGTGAACTCCAACGGCAGCATCCGCAGGTAGGCGGACGCGAGCCGCGCCTGGCCTTCCTGGACGAGGTCGATTCCCTGCTCGGCAAGTGCCCGGACCGCATCGGTCCCGGTGGACACGCCGAGGTCGTCTTCCGCATCGAAGGGCACGACGAGTTCGAGTTGGGCCCAGCGTTCGTAGCCCTCTTCGATCAGCAAGACGGCCCGCGCGGCATCTGCGACGGCGTCGCCGAGGTCGCCTCCGACCTCGTCGCCGTCGACGAAGAGCTGCAGGGCCTCTTCGTGGATGTCCTCCAGCGCCGCGTGCTCACGGATGAAGTCACCCAGGAGTTCGCGTTCCAGCGTCAGGTCGGCGATCAGGATGTTCTCCGGATCCAGGTCCGGAACGGTCTCGACAACGTCGAGCATGCGGTCGACCAACTCCTCGGGAGCGGTCTGCGCCGCAGGCGCGAAGGGTGACGTGCCGGGCACGCCGGCGAGGCCGACGGCAGCGGCGACCAGCAGCGCGCCAGCGCCGCCAGCGGTCCGTGCCGCTCTGAGGGTTGCCCCCACGGGATGCTCCTGTCCAGGTGACGCAGTCAAGGATGGTCCCGAGTTCACCGGCACCACATGAGCCACGATAACAACATCTGGCCCATCGTGGGTCGTATCGGCCCACGTTGCACAGGACTTGAGCGAGCTGGGCAGATGGCAAAAAGGCCGTCGGACGGCGCGCAGGCGCCGTCCGACGACTTTCCGGGCCGCTCAGTAGCGGTAGGAGTCTTCCTTGTACGGGCCCTCGACAGCGACGCCGAGGTAGTCCGCCTGCTTCTGCGTGAGGGTCGTGAGCTTCGCGCCGACCTTCTCGAGGTGCAGTCGCGCCACTTCCTCGTCGAGGTGCTTGGGCAGGACGTAGACCTCGTTCTTGTAGTTCTCGTGGTTGTCCCAGAGCTCGAGCTGCGCGAGCACCTGGTTCGTGAACGACGTCGACATCACGAACGAGCTGTGGCCCGTGGCGCAGCCGAGGTTGAGCAGCCGGCCCTCGGCCAGCAGCAGGATCGCTCGGTCGTCCGCGATGTGGACGAGGTCGACCTGCGGCTTGACGTTGGTCCAGGTGAACTGGCGCAGGGCCTCGGTCTGGATCTCGGTGTCGAAGTGCCCGATGTTGCCCACGATGGCGTGGTTCTTGAGGCGCTTCATGTGCTCGAGCGTGAGGATGTCGTCGTTGCCGGTCGCCGTGATGACGATGTCGACCTCGTCGATGACGTCCTCGAGCAGGACCACGCGATAGCCCTCCATGGCGGCCTGCAGGGCGTTGATCGGGTCGATCTCGGTCACGTAGACCGTGGCGCCCATGCCGCGCAGTGCCGCGACGGAGCCCTTGCCCACGTCGCCGTAGCCGCAGACGACGGCGACCTTGCCGGCGATCATGACGTCGGTGGCGCGCTTGATGCCGTCGATGAGCGACTCACGGCAGCCGTAGAGGTTGTCGAACTTGCTCTTGGTGACCGAGTCGTTGACGTTGATGGCCGGCATCATGAGTTGCCCGGCCTTCTGGAACTGGCGCAGGGTCTTGATGCCGGTGGTCGTCTCCTCGGAGACGCCGAGGATGTCGGGGATGAGTTCGGTGTACTCGTTGTGGACGAGGGCGGTGAGGTCACCACCGTCGTCGAGCAGGAGGTTGGGGCCAAGGCCGCCACCGAAGTCGAGGGTCTGGCGGATGCACCACTCGTACTCCTCGTCGGTCTCGCCCTTCCAGGCGAAGACGGGAGTGCCCGCGGCGGCAACGGCAGCGGCGGCCTGGTCCTCGGTCGAGAAGATGTTGCAGGACGACCAACGCACGTCGGCGCCGAGGGACTGCAGGGTCTCGATCAGGACGGCGGTCTGCGTCGTCATGTGGAGGCAGCCGGCGATGCGGGCGCCCTCCAGCGGCTTCTGTCCGGCGAAGCGCTCGCGCAGCGCCATGAGGCCGGGCATCTCCTGCTCGGCGAGGTCGATCTGGATGCGACCGCTCGGGGCGAGGTCGATGTCCCGGACCTTGAAGTCCGCCTGGGTGTCGGTGGGCACGGCTGTGCTCCTGTGTTCGTCCTGCTGGATGGTCATTCGGTGTTCGGCGTCGCGCGGCGAGAGGGTGGCTCCCATGTGCGCTCTGGCGAGGGTCCTGCGAGGGTAGGCGTGGCCCCTCAGGCGGGACGCACCACGGCGAGCGCGAAGCGCCCTTGCGCGTCGGTCTCCCAACGTTCGATGCGCAGCCCAGCGGCCTCCACCTGGGTCGCGAAACCTTCCTGGGTGAACTTGCAGGAGTGCTCGGTGAGCAGGTGTTCGCCCCGGGCGAAGGTGATGCTGGCGTCCATGGTCGGGAAGTGGACGGTCGTGGGCTGGCGGGCGACGAGGCGCATCTCGATGCAGGCCTCGTCGTCGTTCCAGACGGCCCGGTGGTCAAAGGCATCGGGGTCGAAGTCGCTCTCCACGATCCCGTTGACGTTGACGAGCATGTTCTTGTTGAAGGCGGCGGTCACCCCGGCGGCGTCGTCGTACGCGGCTTCGAGGATCTCGCGAGGCTTGACCAGGTCGACACCGACGACGAAGCGATCGTCGGGCTGCAGCATGCGGGCGACCTCGCGAAGCAGTTCGATGCGTTCCTCGGTGGGGAAGTTGCCGATCGTCGATCCCAGGAAGGCGACGAGGCGTCGTCCTGTGGGGTGCGGGATCCGGTGGAGGTCTTCGTGGAAGTCGCCGACATAGCCATCGACGTGCAGCCACGGATAGTCCCGGACCAACTCCCCCGCTGCCGCGTCCAGGGCGTCCTCGGAGACATCGAGGGGCACGTAGGCGGTGCCGGTGCCGGCGACGTGCATGGCCTCGAGGAGCAGGCGCGTCTTGCGAGAGGCACCGGACCCGAGTTCGACGATCTCCTCGGGGCCGATCTCGGCCACGAGGTCGAGGGCCACTCGTTCGAGGATCTCTGTCTCTGCCCGGGTCGGGTAGTACTCGTCCAGACCCGTGATCTTCACGAAGAGTTCGGAGCCGGGTCCGTCGTAGAAGTACTTCGGCGGCAGGCTCTTCTGGCCGGCGACCAGGAGTCCCTCGCGGATGTCCTGTTCCAGCATCGTCACCAGTGCCATCGGCGTCGTCAGGGAGGTGATGCGCGTCCGCGTCATGCGATCGTCCGGGTCACGAGGGTGCCGTCGGCCACGATGACCATCGTCTGTGGCTCGACCTTGTCCCACGTGGCGTCGGGGTGCAGCGGCTCACTGGCGATGGTCAAGCCGGCCGGGAGCGCATCGGTCGATGTGTAGAGCGAGTTCTGCTCCAGTCGGACCGCCGCGCGGGTCGCGACGAGGACGTCACCGTCGCTGACGAGGAGGTTCAGAGTCGCGCCTCGATCGGTGTCGGCGAGAACCTCGGCGACGATCCCGAGTGTGGCCTCCACGGCGTCGGGAAGCGCCATCCCGTTGTCCACGAAGTCGCGGACCAGCAGGAGCAGGGTCAGCGAGTCGGACACCGTGTCCATGGCGTCGAACACGCGGTCACTCACCCGCGCCAGCAGCTTGCGGCCGATCCCCTGGCGGAACCCCTGGACGAAGCCGTTGTGCGCCAGTGCCAATTCGCCGTTGGTGAAGGGCGCGACGTTTGCCGGGCCGAACGGGATGCCGGGCGTCGCGGACCGGACGGCCGCCAGCATGGTGCGGGCGGAGAGTCGGCTGGCAAGGTGGGGCAGGTTGGCGTCGTTCCACGCGGCCGCCGGCGTGACGTACCGCAGCGGCAGGGTCGGGTCGCCGTGCCCGTCCTCGTCCGGTGGCCACCAGGCGACCCCGGTCCCGTCCACGTTGACGTTGCCGTACAGCATCTCCTGGGGAGCCCATGCCTGCTTGGACAGAGAGTGAGCCCCGTCGTACAGCAAGGCCGACAGGGGGCGAGGCGTGCCCACATAGGCGGCGAAGCGACACATCAACTGGTCCTGTTCTGCGTTGCGTCCCACGCGATGCGGAGGCCGGCGAAGATCTGTTGGCGTCCCGGATGATCCCAGTTTCGGTACGTGCAGCGCGCCATCGGGGCGCCGATCGCCCACGACGATCCGCGCAGGACGCGGTGGTCGCCGCCGAAGAAGACCTCGGAGTACTCGGGGTACGGGAACGCGGTGAAGCCCGGCCATGGCTCGAACGAGGACGTCGTCCACTGGTAGACGTCGCCGGCCATGTGCTCGAACCCCAACGCGGAAGCGCCGGCCGGCATGCTGCCGACAGGTTGCGGTCCGAAGCGGTGCAACCCGACATTGGCACGGCTGGCGTCCGGGGGCGTGTCTCCCCACGGGAAGCGACGCTTGGGCCCGCCGGCGGGATCGTGAGCTGCGGCCTTCTCCCACTCGACCTCGGTCGGCAGACGACCGCCGGCCCAACTGGCGAAGGCCTCGGCCTGGTGGAAGCTGACGTGCTGGACGGGCTCGCGAGGGTCGAGCTCGACAAGGCGGCCGAATCGGCGAACGCGCCAGCCGCCGTCGGTGCGCTGCCAGCCCTGCGGCGTCGACGTCCCGAACTCGTCGCGCCACTGTCGCCCACGGGCCGACCAGTGCTCGTCCTGGTGGTGGCCGCCGGCCTCGACGAAGGCGGCCCAGCGACGGTTTGTCACCGGGAAGCGGTCCATGGCGAAGGCGCCCACGTCGACGAGGTGAGCCGGGCGTTCGTTGTCGTAGGTCCACCGCAGGTCGTCGGTGCCGAGCTCGAAGGGCCCTGCCGGGACGACGATCCGCGCCTCGTCGTCGACGTTCGGGCCCGGGAGAGAAGGTGGGGCGAGGTCCCAGGCGTTGGGGCCCTCGCGCAGGTCCAGCGACTGCAGGATGGTCTCCTGGTGCTGCGATTCGTGCTGCGCGATCATGCGATGCACGTAGCCGTCGCGGACCAGCGGATCGACGCCCGGGTCCACGTCCACCTCGTCGAGAAGCGCCAGCGCGTCACGGCGCACCTGGTCGAGATACGGGAGCGCTTCCTCGGCGGTGAGGATCGGCAGGTCGCCGCGCGTCCACCGTGGGTTTTCGAAGGCGTTGTAGAGCTGGTCGAGCCGCTCGTCGTGGGCCGCCCGGCCGTCGACGTTGCGCAACAGCCAGAGTTCCTCGAAGTTGCCGACGTGGCCGACGTCCCACACCACGGGCGACAGGAAGTCGTGGAACTGGTCGTGGATGTCCTTGCGATCCAACGGGGCCAAGATGCGACGGGTGTCTGCTCGGGTCCCCTCGAGGGCGTGCCGCAGCGAACGGCGCAGGTTGGCCGCCGCCTCGTCTCGCGTCGTCGTCATCGCAGGTCCATCACCGGGTCGGGCACGGGTTCGGCGGCCCAGTGGAGCGCCCCGACCGGGTCGTCGGCCAGTCGCTCGCGAAGGGCGTCCGCCGGGCACCGACCACGCAGCACGAAGTCGTCGATGAAGGCGTCGGTGACGGCCAGGTCGGTGGCGCGGTGATAACCGGGGCCGAGGCGCTCGGCACCGGCCCGGGCGAGCGACCAGATCTCCACCGCGGGGGCACAGAGCTCCGGGTCCTTGAGGCCGAGCTCAGCAGCCCGGACCAGGTCGTCGTGGACCTGGTCTGCTCGGGGACCGAGCAGGGCGAGGGCCTCGCGCCGGGCGCGTTCGTCGTAGAGCAGGCCCGTCAGCAGGACCACAGGCACGGCGCGCCAGCGAGCCGGCAGAGCATCGATCGATCGCAGTTCGACCGGGCCCCGTGGGCGGACCTCGGGGAAGAGCGTCGAGACGTGTTGGACGAGGTCGTCGACGGTCGGCCAGCCACGTTCGTCGTCCCCGTGCTCCATCCAGTCACGGAACCGCAGGCCGGGACGGCCAGCATCCGCCCCACCGTCGGGGCGCAGGAAGAGCAGCACGTCGGCATCGAGGGCCCACTCCGCGTAGGCCGCGATGTGGTCGGGTGCCGTGACGAGCGACGACGCGCGCGGCACGCCGGTGCGTGTGGGGTCGAGGCGGCGCCAGGAGCGGGCGCGGACCGAGACGCCGGGGTCGGGAGACGGTGCGGGGCTGGTGGCGAAAGTCGCCGCGACCAGGGGCGCGACCAGGTTGGCGACCTGCCAACGTTCGCGGGCCTCCAGGCCGACGCCGGGGTCGAGGTTGACCTGCAGTGCGCAGGTGTGCCGCATCATCCGCAGGCCGGAACTGCCGCGTGCGGCGAAGTAGGCGTCCATGGCCTCGTAACGCCCCGACCGGAGCTGCTGGGGCACCTCGTCCAGGTCGGACCAGGCATCGAAGCCCACGGCCACCAGGCGGTCGCCCTCGTCGGCCCACCGTCGGGCCAGCGAGGACAGCACACCCTCACTGTCCACCATCGCGTCTGCGCCCGTGCCCCGGGGCCCGCCGGAGTACTCGATCTGTCCCCCGGGCTCGAACGTCAGGCGGCCGGAGGCGGCCGGCCACGCGGCCAGCGGGCCGTCGTCGAGCCGCGGCGCCACGACGTCACCGGTACGGGCGAGGTCGTTGAGCCGCTCCACCGAAGCTGCACGCGGCAGTCGCTGCCATCCGGCCGGGCCATCGGCCAGCGGAAGGACCTCGACCTCGAGGCCGACCCCGCGCTGGTCGTCGAGTCCACCGGCAACGAAGGCCACGTCGGCGACGAGTCGGGGTGCGTCCCGCGGGTCCAGCCGCTGCTGGGGGTCAGTCGTGGGCACACGTGTCTCCCCGGTCGAGGTTCCTGCGCTCCCGGCAACCACGGGGCTCGGCGGGGCATTCCGTCCCGGCCATCAGGCGCCGCGTTCCTCGGCTGGGGGTGACGGCAGGAGTCGATCCACGGCGAGTTGCGTGGTCATCAGACGGACGTCGCGATCCCGGACGCGGCGGAGCAGGTCGACGAATTCCTCACGAGGGACGTCGATGGCTCCCAGCGACCGGAGGTGGCTGGTGGTGAGTTGGACGTCGAGCAGGACCCCATCGGCCTCGTGCAGGCGATGCAGCAGGTCGAGCAGGGCCACCTTCGACGCATCCGTCTGTGTGTGGAACATCGACTCGCCCGTGAAGATGCCTCCGGCCTGGACGCCGTAGACGCCGCCCACGAGGTCCTCGCCGTCCCAGACCTCGAGGCTGTGGGCCCATCCCAGCCGATGCAGCCGGTGATAGGCGCGCGCCATGTCGGTCGTGATCCACGTGCCTTCGTCGGCGCGCGTGCTGCCGCAGGCCTCGACCACCTCGGGGAAGGCGCGGTCAACGGTGGTGGTCCACCCGCTGGTGCGCAGGGTGCGGCGCAGCGATCGGGAGACCTTGAAACGTTCGAGTGACAGGAGGCCGCGTGGGTCCGGTGAGAACCAGGGCAGCGGTCCCTCGCCATGCGGCCACGGAAAGATCCCGCGTCGGTAGGCATCGATGAGGGTCGACGGCTGCAGGTCGGCCCCAACGCCGAGGACGCCGTCCTCATCCGCCTCGGGCGGGTCCGGCAGCATCCACGACGACGGCGTGACCGGCTCCGGAGCGCGCGCACGATCGGGATCGGCCTGCGGTACGCGGGACCGGAGGACGTTGCGATGGAAGCGCGGGGGTTGCTGCATGGGGTCAGGATAGGGAATGGGCGTGACCTCGCCCCGGATGAACGGGCCGCCTACGGTTCCGGGTGCACACTCAGCGGTCGGAGTCCTCGTGCGCGTCCACCTCGTCGACGGCACCTACGAGCTGTTCCGTGCCCACTACGGCCGCACTCCCCCGCGCCTCGCGCCCGACGGCCGCGACGTGAAGGCAACGGTTGGTGTGGTGTCCAGCCTGCTGCGCCTCTTGGCCGATGCGGAGGAACAGGCGACGCATGTCGCCATCGCCTTCGACAACCCCATCCGGTCCTTCCGCAACGATCTGTTCCCGGACTACAAGGACGAGACGGGCATGGACCCGGACCTCCTGGCCCAGTTCGACCTCGTCGAGGAGGCCTGTCGGGCCATCGGCGTGACCGTCTGGTCGATGGACGAGTACGAGGCCGACGACGCCATCGGCACGGCCGCTCTTGCGTTGGCCGGACAGGTGGACCAGGTCCGGATCCTGACCGCCGACAAGGACCTCGGCCAGGTGGTCCGCGGCCAGAAGGTCGTCCAGGTCGACACGATGCGCGGGCGAGAGTGGGACGAGGCCGGCGTCATCGAACGGCTCGGCGTCCCCCCCACCAGCGTGCCAGACCATCTCGCCCTCGTCGGCGACACGGCCGACGGGATCCCGGGGTTGCCGGGCTTCGGCGCGAAGTCCAGCGCCACGTTGCTGTCGCACTACCTGCACCTCGAGGCCATCCCGGCGGACCCGACGCTCTGGGAGGTCCGGCCTCGTGGTGCGGACAAGTTGTCGGCCACGCTGGAGGAACGCCGCGAGGACGCCCTGCTCTACCGGCAGCTCGCGACGCTGGTCACCGATGTCCCCCTCGACCTGGCGATCGACGGCCTCGAGTGGCGGGGCGCACCACGCGACGCCTTCGATGCCTGGGCGGACGAGATGGGCGTGACGACGATCCGTGAGCGCGTGACCCGCTGGGCCTGACCCTTTTCAGGCGCCGGTGAGCGCCGAAAGGACGTGGCTGATGCTGGCCGTCGGGTCGTCCCCGGTCACCACGACGCGGGCGACCAACTGGTCAAGGCCGGCCTCGGCATAGGCGTCGAGCGCAGGCCGAGGGTCGTCGTCGGGGGTTCCCCACCAGCCCACGACCCGCAGCGCGTCGTCGGAGATCGCGTCTGGGATGCCCGCCGCGCCGTGCTCCTTGAAAGCAGCCTTGACGGCGATGACCGTGTCGCCCAGCCCCTGGCGAGCGAAGTGGTCGGCGTAGGCCGGCAGTGCCGCGTACTGCCCGAACTCGCGAGCCAGGGCGGCCCGCGCCTTCGCGGGGTCGGGGTCGACGGCGACGCGGACGTAGGTGGCCACGTGGGGAGCCGGTCGTCCCGCATCGGTCGCGGACGCTCGCGTGGCTGCTGCTGCGCGGCCGATCTCGTGGGCGCCCGACCAGTTCAAGAAGACGCCGTCGGCGTCGCTCCCGGCCAGTTCCAACATGCGTGGTCCCATCGCGCCGAGCAGCACGCGTGGCGCCGGGGGAAGTGGGCTGAGCCCCAGTCGGAAGTGACGCGCACCGGTGATCTCGCCGTCGACGTCGGCCTTCTCGCCTGCGAAGAGTTGGCGCAGGACGGCCAGCGTCTCCTTGGCGGCGGTGCGGGGACGTCGGAAGTCTGCGTGGTGCCACGGCGTCATCGTGCCCGGGTGGCTGACGCCCAGGCCCAACTGGAAGCGGCCGCCGGAGGCCTCGGACAGCGTCGCTGCACCCATGGCGATCTGCGCCGGGCTGCGGGTCCAGATCGGCAGCACCGCCACGCCGACGTCCAGCGTCGAGGTTGCGGCTGCCCAGGCCTGGCACAGCAGGAGGGCGTCGCGACCGCGGGCCTCGTTGGTCCACAGGGAGGCGAGGCCGGCAGCCTCGACGTCCCGGGCAACCTGTTGTTGCGCCGAGATCGTCAGGTCTTCGCTGACGCCGAGTCCGACCTTCATCGTGGGCTCCTCAAGGGGAGTCCTCGATGCGACGAAGGAACTCCGGGTCGTCCTGGTGGGCGGTGGCTTCGGGATCGAGGATCCGGACGAGCTGCTCTTGGAGCCAGGCCAGGTGGTCGACGACGGCCATCGCGTGGGCGCGTGGGTCGTCGTCGGGCACCTCAGTGGGTCGGACTCGGTCGGCCCCGATCCTCGCCGCGAGGGCGAGGCGCAGGTCATTGAGGACACCGAGGACCAGGCTGGGCTCGTCGTCCCTCAGGGTCGTCCGGCGGCTCCCGCCTCGTCGGACCTCTGCACGCTGCAGGATCTCGCCGAGCGCATCGAGACCCGCGAGGCGTGCCTCGAGCAGATGGTCGTGGACCAGCGCCCGGGCCGTGGCGTCCTCGAGTTCGTCGCCAGTGACGACCGGCGGGAACAGGCGGTGCATTGCCGGGTCGGCGACGTCCGGGTTCTCCAAGGAGGCCCGGATGCCGTCACGCAGATCCAGCAGGAGTTCGACCTCGAAGGCTTCGAGCTCCATGCGCACGTCGTTGCCCCGCCGCGTGAAGTGCTTCACGACGGGCGCTCCATGGTCGCCTGCAGGCCATGGCCATGCAGCTTCTCGACGTACTCGAGCGCCGTCTCACGCGGCTCGGACGCGACGAGCGCCTTGCCGTTCTTGTGGATCTCGAGCATGAGCTTGCGGGCCATCGGCTCCGGGAAGCTGAAGACCTTGCGCAGCACATAGACGACGTACGACATCAGGTTCACCGGGTCGTCCCACACGATCACGTCCCACGGCAGATCCGTCTCGACGGCTTCGTCGAGCAGCGGGTCCTTGACCGGGACTGGTGAGGTGCTGGCCGACATCCATCGATCCGATGTGGCGGGCCGGGTGCTGCAGATCGTGCCTGGCTCAGCGGCGACGACGACGGGCGGCGCGACGGGCGCGCTCACGGTCTTCGAGCTCGTCGTACGACGGCGGCTGGTGCAGGACCTGACCGACCGGCTGGCCGGGCGAGGAGGCGCGAACGACCTTGATCGCACGAGCGCGGGGCTTGTCGTCGTCCTCGTTGAGTTCGAACTCGACGAGGTCGCCGGAGGACAGTGCGCCGCCCGGGACGTCGTCTGCGTGGACGTAGAAGTTCTTGCCTGACTCGTCATCGATGACGAAGCCGTACTTCTTGTCGGCGTTGAAGACCTTGACGCGGCCGCTGGGCATGGAGAGTCCTTGGAGATGATGCCGGCCCGTGGTCGGGCCTGATGTGTGTCAGCCGCGCGATCCAACGATGCGCGACCATGGGTCGACGGGGCGGAATCCGCCGCGACGTCGAGACGCCCGCAAGCGTAGCCATGCACGCTGACACGACAACGGCGGGCGACGCTCGTGCGGTCCGCGCCCTCAGCCCTGGGCAGCAGCCCAGCGGCGTGCGGCGTCGAGCGCCTCGTCGAGGTCGCCGTCGGCGAAGGCGTCCAGCGGCGTGCGGCCCTCCAGTCGGACCTGTGGCGCGATGAACCAACCAGCCGCCTCGTCCTCCCCCACCCAGCCGCGGAGCAACGTCAGCGCGTCGAAGGCGGCTTCCACGATCCCGGCCACCTCGAGATCGGCTTCGGCGGCGCGGAGTCGATCGATGCCGTCGTTGCCGACGACCTCGCGCAGTTCTGCCTCGTCGTCAAGTGGGTCGTCGCGATACATCGGTACGCCTCAGCCCGTGCGCAGGCGGTTGTGTTCCGCCTCGCAACTGGTCACGTAGGCCTCGGCATCGAGGATCCGGTCGGGCATGTGGTCGAGCTCGTCCTGACAGGTCTCGATGCGCTGCAGGACCGCATCCGCCAGCGGCTGGCGGGTGTGGGACAGGCGGCGGCGCATCCTCGGGTCGACCTCGTGCTCGTGCGCCTGGGTCTCCGAGGTGAAGCGGCGAAGACGCCGGACCTCGTCCGCGAGGAACTCCTGGAACCGCTGGAGGCGCTCGAGGTCCTCGCGTGCGCGCAGCAGCGAGAAGTAGGCCGCCTCGACCTCGTCACCGGGACGCATGGGTCAGGCCACCTGCTCGACGCGCTTCTTGAGTCCGCGCAGGCCCGTCTCCATGATGTGCTTCGCACCGCGCTTCTTCATGAAGCCGGGCAGCGGGATGTCGAGGTCGACCTCGAGCTCGTAGTCGACACGGGTCGTGCCGCCGGACTCGGTGAGCTTGTAGACGCCGTCGAGCTGCTTGACCTGGTCGCCCTCGACCATGTGCCACGTGAGGTGGTCCGGCGCGACATGCTGGTACTCCAGCGTGTACGTGATCTGGAAGACCTTGGCGTCGACCCAGTACTTCGCCTGCAGGGGTCGCCCCTCGTCATCCGTGGACAGGATCTCGACCTTCTCGATGCCGTCGGCCCACTGCGGGTACTGCTCGAGGTCGACGATCACGGCCATCACGTCGGCCGCTGAACGGTCGATCGAGGTCGTGTCGCTTGCGCGCTGTCCCATGGCCGCTCCTGCACGTCGGGTTGGTCGCTGGCGGGGTGCGGCAGGCTAGCGACCGGCCTCAGCCGCTTCGGGGCTCCCGAGGTCGAGCGTGGGCCCGGCGGCCGGATCCGCGCCGCGGTCCTGCGCCGCATCGGCCTCGCGCTCGGCCTCACGGCG
>CBDTZE010000010.1:0-15516 GCA_965364815.1 uncultured Nitriliruptoria bacterium
CCTGTCGCAGACCTTCACGCTCGAGGAGTCGGCCGAGGCCGCCTACCTGATCCACACGAACCAGCACACCGGCAAGCTCGGCGTGCTCATCAACTCGCCCGAGGAAGGTCTCGGTGTCCAGGACACCGAGAAGCGCGCGAAGCACCTCGAGGGCATCGAGCTCTTCAAGCAGATGAAGTGACCTGCTGAGCTCAAGAGCAAGACGAACGGCGCCCCACGGGGCGCCGTTCGTCTTTGGTCTTGGGGGCTTGTGCTCGTTGCCGTCGGATGCGACGGTTTCGCGCAGAGTCCGTGGGGCGCTCGCGCACCGCCTGAGCCGCCGCAGGTCTCAGCCGCCGCAGAAGCTGCCGCTCTGGATGGCGCTGACCGCCGAGATGCAGGTCGGGTAGATCGACGTGACGACGATCGGGACGGCGAAGGCGATGGCGGTGGCCCCGGTCCGGGCCAGGGATGCGGCGACCACGACGATGCCGAAGCCCAGCGAGGCGAGCCACAGGCCCAGGACGAGGTCGCCGCCGAGGATGCCGCCGGTGGAGAGGACGTGGAACACCGCCGACGCGATGGCCGGCGCAAGGATCGCCGCCCGGGTGGTGTGCATGGTGCTGACGACGAACCGGTCCGCGATCAGGATCGTCGCGGCCAGTGCGACCGAGGCACCGATCGCCAACTGCATCCCGACGCCCCGACTGACCACGGCCAACAGGCCGAAGAAGACCGAGGCTCCGGCAGCGCCCATGCCATAGGTCCGCAGGCCCTCGACGACGGGCAGGTCCGGGGACCGGAACGCATCCGGGGCACGGTTGACGAGGAAGCCGATGAGCACCAGGGCCCCGACACCGACGGTGCCGATGTAGGCGATCCGCAGCACCAGTTCAATGGGGTCGAAGCCTGCGGCCGCGAGCGCCGGGGTGCCGCCCTGGGGGATGCCGAACCGGCCGACGACGGCGCGCAGCGGACCGACCAGGGACATCGCCCGCAGGAACCCAAGGAGGATCACCGGGATGGCGATGATCGCCACCCGGGGGAGTGGGTCGCGGGGCGCTGCGAGGCTGTAGGCCGCCAGGCCTTCCTCGCGGTGGCGTCCGATGACGATCGGCACGAACATCATCGTGAGCCCCAGCCACAGGATCGCCAGGAGGGTCCCGAACGACGAGCCGTCGGACGGGTAGCCCGGCAGGCTGCGTGCAAGGTCGGCCAGGTAGGGGATCAGCACGGCCCCGGCAGCGGCCAGCACGAAGTCGCTGCGTGCGTCCTCGCTGTTCATCATGGACGTTGGCCTGGGAGACGGGGGAGTGGCCAGACGCTACCGGCCGCCGTTGTGGCGCAGGCGCGTCGCTAGCCTCGCCGGAACCCACTGTCGGCCGGAGGTGCAGGGTGCTCGAGGCGTCCATGCTGGTCATCGGGGACGAGATCCTCGGTGGCTTCGTGCAGGACACGAACTCGGGCTGGCTGGCGTCCCAGCTGGTCGAGGTCGGTGTCCCCCTGACCTGCATCCACACGGTCGAGGATTCCTTCGAGGCGATCGACGAGGCGCTGCAGTCCGAACTGGCGCGCTCGCGTCCCCGCGTCGTGGTCACGTCCGGTGGCGTGGGCTCCACGCCCGACGACATCACGTTCGCGGCCGTCGCCGCCTCCCTGGGCGTGGACCTGCACGAGCACCCGGCCCTGGCCAAGATGATCGACAGCGCCGTGACGTGGGCGGTCGACATGGGCGTCGAGGTCGAGGCCAGCGGCTACGCCGAGCACATGCGGCGCATGTGCCGCATCCCGGTCGGGGCGCGCTTGGTCGGTGCCGACCACGGCTGGGTTCCGGGCGTCGCGGTCGACGTGGACGGCGGCAGTGACAACGGCGGGGTGACCGTCGTGATCCTGCCCGGCGTGCCCTCACAGTTCCGCGGCATCGTCGCCGGCGCCATCCGCCCCGAACTCCTCGAAGGCCGCAACCCGGCGATCGAGGTCGTCGAGGTGGAGCACGGCTTCCCGGAGTCCGCGCTCAACCCCTGCTTCGCGGAAGTGATCGCCGAGTTCCCCGACGTGAAGCTGGGCTCGTACCCGGGCAACACGATGTTGGTCCGGCTGATGGGTCCCGTCGGCCGTGCCGAGGCAGCAGCAGCCCTTGTGCGTCGCAGCCTCGACGAACTCCTGGCCACCGAGGGCGGGGCGCGGATGGCGGCGCAGTGGACGGAACGCTGGCGGAAACAGGACGGCTGATCATGGCAACCCCCCGCATCGTCTGTGGCTCCGGTGACCCCGGCCTCGACGCCGACCGCCGTCTGATGTTCGTCCACGCCCATCCTGACGACGAGGCCTCCAAGGGCGCCGCCACGGCCGCCAAGTACGTCGACGACGGGGCGCGCGTCACGTTGGTGACCTGCACCGGTGGCGAGGCTGGCGAGATCCTCAACGAGGCTCTCAAGGAGCTGGACCCCAAGACGCTCGTCGATGTCCGGGCCGGCGAGTTGGAGGCAAGTTGCAAGGTCATCGGGTTCGCGGCCGCCTGGCAGTTGGGCCACCTCGACTCTGGCTGGTTCGAGGACCTCTCGCTTGTTCCCGACGGGACGTTCTGGGCCACGCCCGATGACGAGGCCGCCGGCTCGCTGGCTGCGATCCTGCGTCGCGAGCGCCCGCAGGTCGTGGTGACCTACCCCGAGGACGGCGGGTACCCGCACCCCGATCACATCAAGGTTCACCGGGTCACGATGCGCGCCGTCGCGTTGGCGGCCGATGCGTCGTTCGCGGTCCCGGCACTGGACGAGCTCCCGGCTGACCCGGCCTGGCAGGTGGAACGGATCTACTCCTCGACGGTCTGGACCCTGGCCAAGATGGAGGCAATGGACGCCGAGCACCTCGCCCGTGGCCTGGCATCCGTGCACGGGGACTGGATCAAACGACGACGCGAGAGCGGGGCGACCGAGGTTGCGTCCGACGCCGTCATCGAATGTGCCCAGTGGCTCCAGCGTCGTGACGATGCGCTGCTGGCCCACGCCACCCAGGTCGACCCCAACGGCATGTGGTTCGCCCACGACCGTGATGTCGAGCTCATGGTGGCCCCGTGGGAGGAGTACCACCTGCTGGCCGGCGAGCAGCCCCACGCCCCGCTCCCTGATCTCTTCGCCGGCCTGTCCGGCGGATGAGTGACGTCTCTGCCGAGTCGTGGGAGAAGCGTTGGGCGGACGGTTCGTACACGTCTCGACCGGACGCATCCGACTTTCTCGACCAGTGGCTTGCCCGCATCCCCGCCGGCCGCGCCCTGGATGTGGCTGCCGGGACGGGCCGCAACGCCCGGCTCATGGCCCGTCGCGATTTCGCTGTCTGCGCCGTCGAGGTATCGCCCTCGGCCGTGGCCCAGGGCCGGGACCTCGACGCCGCCGAGGGACTGACGATCGACTGGGAGGTCGCTGACCTCACCGACTGGGACCCGGGCATCGCGTGCTGGGACCTCATCACGGTGATCCGTTACCGCGACGCGAAGCTCTGGCCCCGGTTGCTGCGTTCGCTCGCGCCCGGTGGCTGGATCGTCGTCGAGCACCATCTCAAGACGTCCCTGTCGGACGTCGGCGGCCCGAGGGAGCCCGCCTTCAGGCTGGACCCCGGCGAGTTGCTGGAGGCCTTTGCCCCGCTGCGCGTCGTCCTCTACGAGGAGACGGTCGAGCCCGCTGACCACGGGCCTGATCCGACCACCTTCGTCTCGGCCAGGTTCGTCGCCGTGAACGGCTCGCCGGGCTGGTGACGTCGGCTGGCGCTCAGAACGAGGGGGCGCCCTCGGAAAGGTAGAACAGGCAGTCCTTGCGGGCTGCCTCCACCGTCCGGGTCATCATGACCGGCGTGGCCTTGCGCGTCAGCACGACGTGGCCGTCGCGTACGTCGAAGTGGTCGCGCGTGACGTCCGAGCCGTCGGCCGCGGTGACCATGACCGGGATGGCGCCGCCAGGCAGCACCTTGCCCAGGAGGTGGCCCTCACTGACCTGGCGGAAGTTCGCCCGGTCCGCGCGTTCGTCGATGACGAAGTCGATGTGGTCGTCGAGGTCGCCACCGAAGCGGAAGTTGACCTCCGGGCGGACCTGGACCTTGCGCAGCCCCCGCAGCATGTCGAAGTCCACGCGGATCGTCTCCGTGGGCAGCGTCAGCGCCCCGAGATACCGCCGGAGGCCGTCGATCGCGAAGGCCGTGGATTCGGGTCGGCCCGGCAGGCCGCACTCGATCGCCAGCGAAGCGATGTCGTCGGCGAAGGCCTCCATGAGCGTGCTCGCTCCGAGGTCCCAGTACAGCAGCGTCGTGGTGAAGCGGGTCGCGAGGTGGAGGGTCTCCGGCTTCTCGTTCATGACGATGGCGTAGAACGGGTTGTCGCCGGAGTTGTTGTGGACGTCGACCAGGGATTCGAGGTTGGCATCCAGCAGGATCTCGAGGATCCCGTCGGCTGCGAGGCGCTGGCGGGTCGTCGGGTCGTTCAGGCCCCAGATCCGGTTGAAGTCCTCTTGGTCGTCGAGGAATCGATGGGCGAAACCGCCGTCGGCCAACGCGGCCTGGACGTTGCCCAGCAACACGTACAGGTCGAAGGGATACGTGTGGCGCTTGCGCAGGATCGTGAGCATTGCCTCGACGCCCGTGGACTCGTCGCCGTGCAGGAGCGTGGCCACGCCACGAGCCTGCTGCTCACCTCGACCCGGAACCCGGACAAGGGTGGGGCGGTCCAGCAACGCCAGGGCTTCCAGCGTCGTCGGCGCGTTCAGCACGTCGTCGGGCAAGCCGTCGGGATACCAGCGGAAGGCGTCGGTCACAGGGGAGCCGGAGGTGGGGAACCGCCCAGTCTACGACCGTGCCCAGCTCACCTGGCCCGCCCGGCGAAGTCGCTCAGCGGGGTGACGCCGAGGTGATGGGCGGCGGTCTCGAGGAAGTCGCCCGGGGCCGGGAAGGCGCGATCGAACGAGACGACGGCGTCCTGCGCTGCAGGTGACGGTGAGACGACCACGCCGGTGAGCATCGTCGCGAGGGCCACGACGGCCATGCCCCACCGGATGCGCGGGATGTCCTGCTCATGGATCTGTGCGTGCACGTCGTTTGGCCCTGTGTCGATCTCCACCCAAGTTGTCGACGGCAGACACGCGCTTCCGCATGGTCGCATCGGGTGGTGTTCGCAACCGAAAACAGCGAAAAGTGGTTGACACGAGGTTGACACGACGCCCTGGGCGGCCAGAAGTCGTCAGTCGACGGCCCAGGTGTGCACGGGCTCGTTGGTGTACTGCAGGGCCATGTAGCGCTTGGTCATCTCGATCAGCGCGTCGCGCCGGTCCATGCCCTTGGCCTCCAACGCCGTGACCTGCTCGATCTGCCATGTCGCGCCGTTGCGGCGCTTGAGGGCACGTTGCTCGATGATGCCCAGGTAGGTCTCGCGGTCACGGGACTTGACCTCCCACCGCTTGAGCCCCTCGTGGGCCAGGGGGAGGAGCGTGCGCAACACCAGTTCGCTGGCCGGGACCTCACCGAGGCCGGGCCAGAACAGCTGCGCGTTGATCCCGTCACGCGCGGAGGCGTAGAAGTTCTCCTCGGCGACGTTGAACGACATGGAGCGGGTGATCGGCTCGTCGAGTTCGGTGATGGCGCGAACGAGGCCGTAGTAGAAGGCGGCGTTCGCGATCGTGTCGATCACCGTCGGGCCGGCCGGCAGGACGCGGTTCTCCACACGCAGGTGGGGCTTGCCGCGGGCGACGCCGTAGATGGGTCGGTTCCAGCGGTAGACGGTGCCGTTGTGCAGGTTCATCTCCCCGAGGTGCGGGACCTCGCCGCGTTCGAAGGCCTCCAGCGGGTCCTCCTCGTCGATCAGGGGAAGCAGTGACGGGAAGTAGGTGACGTTCTCGTCGATGAGTTCGTCGAAGCTGGTGATCCACTTCTCGCCGAACCAGACGCGCGGCCGGACGCCCTGGGCCGTGAGTTCCTCGGTGCGGGTGTCGATCGACTGGGCGAACGCCGCGATGCGGGTCTCGTGCCACAGCTGCTTGCCCAGCAGGTACGGGGCGTTGGCGCCCATGGCGACCTGCGGCCCGGAGATGGCCTGGGCGGCGTTCCACACGCTGGAGAAGCCTTCGGGGGAGACCTGCAGGTGCAGCTGCACGCTGGTCGCCGCCGCCTCCATCATGATCGAGTTGCTGGTCAGCGCCAGTCGCTCCGCGCCGCCCTCGATGTCGATGACGAGGTCCTCGCCACGCGCTTCGAGGATCTGCTCGTTGAGCAGCATGTACCGAGGGTTGGTCGAGATGTTGGGGAGCTGGACATGCAGGTCCTCCAACGTCGGCAGGATCCCGACCATGAGGGCATTGGCCTTCAGTTCACGAGCGCGCGTCATGGCGTGCTCGTAGGCGGTCTCGAGCTCTTCCTCGATCTCGCGGAAGACGTTGCCCACCAGTTTGTGGGGCGCGAGGTTGAACTCGATGTTGAACTGGGCGAGCTCCGTTTGGAAGTCCTCGCTGGCCAGAAGGTCGAGGAGTTCCTCGTTGATGTTCACCGGCTGCGCATCGTCGTCGACGATGTAGAACTCGACCTCGACGCCCACGAGCTTGCGCTCGACCTCGAAGGCGCCCTCGGCGAGCATGCGCCGCAGCACCTCGAGGCACTGCTTCACCTTGTCGCGGTAGTTCGCGCGGTCTTCCCGCGTGAACCTGACCTGCTCAATGTCCTGACCCATGACGCCTCCACTGTGGGCGTCAGCCTAGGTGCGGATCAGGCGTCGAGGACGCGTCCGGCCCCCTCCTTCGGCGCGTCCCACCAGACCCGTGACCCCGGCGGGCCAAGCAGTGGCGCGAGGTGGAGGGCCACCTGAGCCAGGAGGTCCTCCGGCACGCTCATGCAGATCGTGCCCTCGGCCGTCTGGCCGTTGGGTACCCCGGACTGGGACGCCAGGTCGTCCGGGAGCACCCCACAGTCGGCGTCGGTGTGCAGCTCTCCGGCAGCATCGACCAGGGCCCACTCGAGGTTCAGGAATGCGTTGGCTGAGTCGTCCGGCCCGATGTAGGTGGCCTGGATCCGGGCCAGCGCGAACACCTCGCCGGGCGGTGGTTCCGCGTTGCCCGGGTTGAACTCCAGCACCTCGTCGGTGGCATCGGGGTCGTACCCGACGACGACGATCTCCCACTCCGTGCCGACCTCGCGACCACGTCCGATGGCCAACGCCAGGTCGGGCGAGTCGCCCCGACGAGGCGCGGTCGGCGTCGGGTTGAACGCGGGTTCCCCGGTCGGGGCGTCCGTCGTTCCCTGGCCGGGGCCAGCGGACGGGGCTGCCGTCGGTGACGTGTCCTGCCCGGGGGTCGTGACGGTGCCGTTGCCCGTCGCAAGACCACCGTCCTTCGCCGGGGCGTCCGATTGGCAGGCGCCCGCCAGGAGGGCCAGGCCGGCGAGGGCGGAGACGGCACGACGCATGATGATCCGGGCGGTGGGCGGACGGCAAGCCAACCAAGCAGTTGCACCTGACGCGACGTGAGGTTCTACGTTCGTGCGAAGCCCGGCACAACCCTGGAGGCCACGATGGACGCCAACGCCAAGGACCTCCGCCTGACCGACGAGGAGAAGCTCGAGGTCTTCGGTGCTGAGTTCGCCGGCAAGCTCGACGCGCACGAGGCGGAAGCGGCGGAACGCTGGGGCGGAACCGACCCGTATGCCGAGTCACGCAGGCGCACCTCGGAGTACTCGAAGGCCGAATGGGTCCAGATCAAGGCCGAGGGTGACGCGACGATCGACGGTCTCGCCGAGGCCAAGCGTTCCGGCGCCCCATCGGACGCCGATGTCGCCATGGACGCGGCCGAGGTCGCGCGCCTGAACATCGACCGTTGGTTCTACCCGTGCTCGCACGAGATGCACGTGGGGCTGGGCGACATGTACGTGACGGACGCCCGCTTCACGAAGACCTACGACGACGTCGAGCCCGGCCTGGCCGAGTTCGTTCGCGACGCCATCCTGGCCAACAGCCTGCGCAACGCCTGAGTCAGAGCGCCCCGACGTGGCCCATGCCCATCTTCACGATCTTGTCCTGGCCGCCGGTCATCTCACTGGCGACGATCTCGCTGCAGGCCTCGTCGACGCTGAGCCAAGTGAAGTCGAGCGAATCGGCCTGTGGCTCGCACAGCCCGTTCATCGGGATGACGTAGGCCAGCGAGACGGCGTGCTGGCGAGGGTCGTGGAAACCTGAGCGTGTCGGGTCGGGGAAGTACTCCGCGATCGTGAACGGCGTCGTCGACATCGGGAGCATCGGCTCGCAGTCGGGGCCGAGGTCCTTGGTCAGGTGACGCCAGAGCGCTTCGCGGATCGTCTCGTTGAAGAGCACCCGGCCGCTGACGACGGCCCGACTGATCGTCCCGTCGGGCATGGCCCGAAGCAGCAGACCGATCTTGCTGACGGCGCCGAAGTCGTCGAGGCGTACAGGCACGACCTCGACGTAGATGATCGGCATGCGCTCGCGGACCTGGGCGAGGTCGTCGGCGGGAAGCCAACCGGTGTCGGTCTCGACGGTGTCACTGGACAAGGCGACGGGCCCTTCGATGCAGGCGATGTGGGAGATGGACAGTCTGCCACTTCCCGGGACGCGTGACCCGTCAGCCGACCAGGGCACGTCCCAGCGCGACCGTTGCGCCGACCGCCGCCCACACCAGGACGCCACGTCGAAGAGCGTCCTCGGGCAGCTTGTCGGCCATCGGCCGGGCGACCACCAGTCCGACGACCGCGAGCAGTCCCATGGGCAGCCCGATCCGTCCGTGGCGGGCGGTGACCTCGCCCAGCAGGGCCAGTGAGCTCAGTGACAGCAGCACCCCGCCGAGGAAGACCACGGCCAGCGTGGCCCGCATCGCCGGGCCGGCGACATGGCGGTAGAGCAGGGCCAAGGGCGGTCCACCGAGGCCGGTCGAGGTCCCGGTCACGCCGGAGGTGAACCCGGCGAGCATCTGGTTGCGCGGCGTGATCGGCACGGTCCAGCCCTGCGCCATCGACGCGACCGCGGCCAGCAGGATCACGGCCACGAAGATCGTGATGGCCCGGGTGTCGAGGGTGACGACCAGGTAGGAACCGACGGCGACGCCGGGGACCCGGGCCGCGATCATGCGCCCTGCGGCGTGGCGGTCCAGTTGGGTGCGGCCGCGCCAGGCCATCGTGACGATCAGCGGGAGCATGGCGAACAGCGAGGCCACGGGGAGCAGTTCGGGCTCCACGACCGCCAGGGCCGGCACGGTCATGACGGCAGCGCCGAAGCCCAGGACGGACTGGACGGCGCCCCCGGCAAGGGCGGCCAGGAACAGGAAGGCGAGTTCGACGGGGGACAGGCGCGGCTCCGACGGTGACGAGGCAGCGGGAGTGTGCCGAGGCGTGTGGTTGCCGCGCAGGGCTACGGTGTCGCCAACCGAGCGTTGGGTGTCCAGATGGCCGTATTTCGCAACAAGAACCAGAAGTCCGAGGCGCTCGCGCGCATCGGAATCTTCAATGGTCTGACCAAGACCGACCTGGGTGTGCTGGCGAAGCATGCTGATGAGGTCGTCCTGGACAAGGGCACCATGCTGGCGTCCGAGGGACGCGTCGGTCAGCAGATGTTCTACGTCGAGCAGGGCGAGGTCTCCGTGCGCCGCAAGGGGCGCAAGCTGGCCACGTTGACCCGGGGTGACGTCGTCGGTGAACTGTCGCTCATCGACGGGCAGCCGGCCGTCGCGGACGTCCGCTGCGAAACCGACGTGATCGCGTTGGTCATGTCCGTCCAGGACTTCCAGACGGTGATGAACGAGTCACCCAACTTCGTGCAGAAGCTGCTCAAGGCCGTGGTCATTCGTCTCCGTGAGGCCGACAAAGCGCTGGCTGGCTGACGTGCTCGACGCCCTCACACCTGCACCGATCGACCTCGTCACGCGGACGCTGGACAACGGCCTGCGCGTCGTCGTCCACCGCCTCGCCGCCAGCCCGCTGGCCGCGGTGAACCTCTGGTATGACGTCGGGGCGCGCCACGAGGTCCCCGGCCGCACCGGGTTTGCGCACCTCTTCGAGCACCTGATGTTCCAGGGCTCGCAGAACGTCGCGTCCGGGGAGCACTTCAAGTTCCTCGAGGGTGTCGGAGCGTCGCTGAACGCGACGACCGGGACGGACCGCACCAACTACTACGAGACGGTCCCCGCGGAACACCTCGACCTCGCGCTGTGGTTGGAGGCCGACCGCATGGGCTCGCTGGACGTGAGCCAGGAGAACCTCGACACCCAGCGCGACGTGGTCAAGGAAGAGAAGCGCCAGCGGTACGACAACCAGCCCTCGGGCACCTTCTGGTTGGACATCCTGGCGACGCTCTTCCCTGAAGAGCACCCCTACCACCACGCCCCGATCGGGTCGATGGAGGACCTCGACGCCGCCACGCTGGACGACGTCGTGCGCTTTCACCGCAAGTGGTACGGGCCGGACAACGCCGTGCTGTCGGTCGTCGGTGACCTCGATCCCGACGAGGTCCTCGAACGTGTGCAGCACTTCTTCGGCGGCATCGACGCGCTCGGCGGCACGCCGGGCGCCCCGGACGGGGCCTTGGCCTCGATCCCGCTCGACGCACCTGTGGCGGTCGACTTCACCGACACCGTGGCGACGCCGGCCGTCTGCCCGACGTGGCGGCTTCCGCAGCTCGACCACGCTGACCTCGACGCGGTTCGCCTGGCCTTCGTGGTCCTCGGCCAGGGCCGCGGATCCCGCCTGTCACGCTCGCTGGTCCTCGACGAACACCTCGCCCTTCCCACGTCCAGCTTCGTGCAGGTCCTGCCGCTGGTCGGTGGAGCAAGCGTGGGGCTGGGCCGCGTCGACCTGCGCGACGACGTCGACCGTCGCCGTGTCGAGGCCGTGCTGGCACGGGAGCTCGAGGAGTTGGCGTCATCACCTCCGACCGAAGCAGAGCTCGAGCGCGCGAAGGCCATGGTCTCCAGTGGCTGGCTCGGCGTGTTCGGGTCGGCCACGTCGTTGGCCGACCAGCTCTCCCGCGTCTCGACGCAGTGGGGCGACGCCGACCGCATCAACCACGAGCTCGACGGCCTGCTTGCCACGACCGCCGAGGACGTCATGCGTGTCGCCGACACCTATCTGCGCCCCGAGCACCAGGCGCTGCTGACCTACCTGCCTGCCGATCATCCCGACGCCGAAGGGGTGGCCGCATGACCACGCTCGTCACCCAACGTCCGACCGAGGGCCAGCTGCGTCCCTTCACGTTCCCCGAGGTCCGGTCGCTTGACCTCGACGGGGTCCGTCTGCGCGCCGTGCACGTGCCCGGCCGGCCCAAGGCGCGTCTGCTGGTCGTCGCTGACGCCGGTGCCGCGACGGAGTCCCCAGGCCTGTACGGCGTCGCCAACCTCGTGACCGACACGATCACGCGTGGTGCTGCCGGCATGGGCGAGCGAGAACTGGCGATCGCCTTCGAACGCCTCGGCACCGCCCCCGGAACTGCCGTCGGGTTCGACAGTGGCCGCGCCAGCATCGAGGCCCCCGCAGGCCTGTTGGGCGAGGCCGCCCGGCTCCTTGCCGAGGTCGTCCGACGCCCCGCGCTGCGCTCCGAGGACGTCGAGGACATGCGGGTTTCCCTGATCGAGGAGGACCGCTCCACGCTGACCTCGCCGGAAGCCATCGCGTCCCGCATCGTTCGCCGCGAGGTCTGGGCCGACGGGGCGCGGTACGGCGAGGCCGCCACGGGCACCGCCGAGTCGCTGGAGGGGATCGACGTCGAGCAGGTTCGTGCCCACCACACGGCTCGATGGGCGGATCAACCGCTGGTGGTCGTGGTCGCTGGTGACCTCGACCAGGTCGGTGACCTCACGCCGATCGCCGAGGCCTTCCGGGCCGACACCGGCGAACAGAAGTCGCAGGTCCTCGTGGCCACTCGCGCCGACCAGCGACGCATCGTCCTGGGCGACCGACCGGGTGCGGCCCAGTCCGTCCTGTTGGCGTCACGCCGTGGACCGGCGCGTGGCGAACCCGACGCGGCCGCACTGGACGTCGCACTGGCGGCTGTCTCCGGGTCGTTCAACTCTCGTCTCAACATGCGCCTGCGTGAGGAACTGGGTTACACGTACGGGGCGCGTGGCGGGGTCAGCCGTCGCCGTCACGGCGGCGTGTTCTCTGCCTCGATGTCCGTGCGGACCGAGGTCACGGTCGACGCCGTCCGTGAGATGCTCGGCGTGTACGACAAGGCCCTGGCCGACGGCCTCGACGAGGCAGAGACGGCGCAGGCCCGCGACAACCTCGTGCGTCGCTACCCGGTGGCGTTCGACGGCAACGCGGCCCTGGCCTCGGCCGTTGCGGAGCTGCTGACGCACGACCTCCCGGACGACTTCCACGAGCAGCGGCTGGTGCAGCTGCGTGAGGTCACGCCGGAGTCCGCAACCGAAGCACTGCGCGGAGCGATCCGCACCGACGACCTGGTCATCGGCGTGGTCGGCGACGGGGCGCAGGTTCGTGACGGCCTGGTCGGCCTCGACCTCGGTGAGGTCGTCGAGCGCCAGCCCTGACGCGACGGGAAGGCCACGGGCGGGTTGGTGTCGAAACCCTCCGGTGAACCTCCCACGGAAGTCCCGTCATGCGTCTGTCCACTCGTCTTGTCGCCGCAGCCCTGCTCGCGGCGTCCGTTGCTGCCGGTCCCGCATCGCAGGCGGGCCAGTCGACGGACTTCGAGGTCGAGCTCGCCCAGGGCGACGCGGCCACCGTGGAATCCGGCGCGGTTGCCGGCGTGAACCCGGGGCACTTCGCCGGGGCCGACGAGACCTACCCCTGCGGCGACTCCAGCTCGCCGACCGCCTACTGCCAGACGATCCTGGTCCACGTGACCAACCCGTTCACCGAGGCAGAGGCCAAGAAGGGCCGTGAGCGCGCCAGCCTCGACCTCACCCTGGAGATGTCCGGCGCGGGCGACCTGGCCCTGCTGGTCTACGAGTCCGACGCTGACGGCAACCGGGGTGAACAGGTCACCTCGTCCGACGGCCTGGGCGAGTCCGTCGAGTCGGCGTCCGTCACCGTGACGACCACCGCGGACAACGAAGAGGGCTGGTTCCTCGTCGAGGTCTTCTTCCACGCCTTCAGCGGCACCTGGACGATGGACGCGGCGTTCGCCTGAGCAAGCTCAGCCCGCGGCTGCGCCCCGACCGGCCAGCCAACCGCTGGTCCATGCCCACTGGAAGTTGAAGCCGCCCAGCCGCCCGGTGACGTCGCAGACCTCACCGCAGGCGTGCAGACCCGGTGCGACCTTGGACTCCAGGGTGCGTCGGTCCAGTTCGGCGAGGCGGATCCCGCCTGCCGTGACCTCGGCCTTCTGGTAGCCGGCGGTGCCGGTGATCCCGAGGTCGAGGTGGGTGAGCTTCTTCGCGATGGCCTGGCGGTCGGCCTTGCGCAGTTGGCCCATGCTGGTCTCGACATGGTCGCCCAGCATGACCGACGTCAGGCGCTTGGGGAGGCGTCCGCCGATGAAGGACCCCAGCGGGTCGCGCGGGCGGTGCTGGCCCGCGTCGGCGATGGCCGCGTCGAGGTCGGCGGCCGTCCCCATCGGCGGGGTGTCCGCGAGGCAGCAGCCCGGGAGCTTCGGGGCGTCCAAGTGCGGGCCCATGGGGCCGGCCGGGTCGGCCAGCGTCCAGAGGTCGGCGACCACGCGGAACGGGAGGCGCTCGCGCAGTTGCTGCTCCACGGCGTGGGAGACGTCCAGCGCGGCGGGCCCGGTGACGCCCTTGTGGGTGAACAGCAGGCTGCCGGCAGAGCGGGCCATCTCGCGGCCCTCGCCATCGAGGACGGAGACGATCGCGGGCACGGTGAGGCCGGCGACCTCCTTGCCGCCGATGGTGCCGACCAGCGGGGCCAGCGCAGGGACGCGAGGAGCGAGGTCGTGGCCCAGGGACGTCGCGAGGTCGTAGCCGAAGCCCGTCGACCCGGTTGCCGGGACGGACTTGCCGCCGGTCGCGAGGACCAGGCGGCGCGGGTGCAGCTTGCCGTCGATGTTCCAGCGCCCCGTGGCCTCGTGCCTCGACACCTGCTCGACGACGGTGCCGAACTGCCGCTCGATCCCGGCCTGGTCGCAGGCGTCGAACAGCGCAGCGAGGACGTCATGGGCGTTGCCGTCGGCCGGGAAGATCTTCCCGAGGGGCTCGACGTGCAGGTCCACCCCACCGTCGATGAAGAACCGTTCCGCCTGCTCCGGCCCGAACTCCCGCAGGGCGTTGCGCACCAGTCGGGGCGACTCCGTGAGGAAGTCCGCTTCGGTCACGAACTCGTTCGTGACGTTGCAGCGCCCGCCTCCGCTGATGAGGATCTTCTTGCCCGGCTCCTCCTGCCCGTCGATCAGGACCACGGTCGGGGCGTCCTTCGGGACCGGGCCCAGGGAGCCGTCGGGGCGCAGCGCCCCGCGAGCGGCAAGCGCAGCGAACAGCCCGGCCGCTCCGGCGCCGAGCACGGCGACGTCGACGGTGGAGGGTGAAGGAGTGGACACACGAGCTCCGGGAGTTGCGGCGGAGCCCCAAGTGTCCTTCGCTCAGCCCAGGGATGCCAGATGTTCCGCGCGCCACTGCTTGGACAGGTCGCCGAAGGGCTCGGGCGCACCCGGAACCGTCCAGACGTGGAACATCTCGTTGGTGATGGGCAGCGTGATCGAACCGAGCGGGCAGGTGCCCCACGGTCCGGCCAGGCCCGCGAGGAACGGAGGGATCGGCGAGGCGCAGATGTGGTCGTGGGCGTGCCACACGGTCAGTGGGCCACCGATGGCCGGGCCGCTGTCGCCGATGCCGTCCATCTGGAACATCGCGCCGAGCACGACGGGGCGTCCGGCCGCGTCGACGCCGTACACCAGCGTCTCGGGGTGATCGGGGTCCATCACATGGTCGTCGTGCTTGCGGGCTTCGTTGTCTGCGTGGAAGTCGTTGCCCTGCAGTCGGGTGACGTTGAACCCGTCGGCTGCGGCAACGGCCGGGTCCTCGTACCGCACCAGTGACGTCCGGACCGCGTCGAGGAAGTCCTGCGCGGCGGCAGTCTCGGCCGCGGTCGGCTCGCGATCCACGCCCGGTGGGATCAGCACGCCCGGGGGAGGGGTCTGCCAGAAGTGGTGTCCTCCCTCGCCGGCGGACATCGCGCCGATCCACGCGCCCCCCGCGACCAGCACCGCGACGGCCAGGTGTCCGGTCGTGGCCAGGGCTGCCCGTCGGCGTGCGTGTCCCGGGACTCGTCGCCTGGCCGTCAGGAAGAGCGCCCCGAGTTCCAGGAGCTTCATCATGAGCCCCACCTGGTCAGGCGACTCCCCGGAAGCCGAACTCAGCGCGTACCCCAGGAGGGAGGCGACCAGGACGGGGCGGAGCCAGCGTGGCCATGTGCCGTGCTGGCTCCGGTGCCGAAGGCCCAGTCCGAGGACGACGGCGTCGGCGAGGAACAGGGCGCCGTAGAAGCTGTCGAGGTGCCCCGGGACGAGGGCGGCGTGACCAACGGCGGACAGTGCCATCATCCAGGAAGCGACGCGGTCCGTCGGATCGGCGAGGTCGGACCAACGCAGGCCGCGTGGGCGGT
>CBDTZE010000011.1:0-15083 GCA_965364815.1 uncultured Nitriliruptoria bacterium
CGACGACGAGGACCGGCTCCCCGCCGGTGCCCGTCTCGTCCATGACTCGATCGTCGGTTCGCGATTCCTCGGCGCCGTCGTCGAGCGCACGACCGAAGCCGGTCGTACGGCTGTCGTCACCGAGGTCGAGGGCCAGGCCTTCCCGACCGGCGACCACCGCTTCCACCTGCCGGGGGACGATCCGCTCGGCACGGGATTCGTGCTGCGATGAGCGACCTCCCGAACCTCGATGCCGACGCGGTTGCCCGCCTGCTGAGCCTGCCGGACGCCATCAACGTCATCACGGCGGCGTTGCGTGGGGGTCTCGACCCAGCGTCGGGAACGCCGCGTTCGACGGTCGCGACGACGGCCGGTCATCTGCTCATGATGCCTGCCGAGCACGGTGGTCGAGTCGGGGTGAAGATCGCGTCCGTCGCCCCGGGCAACTCGTCCCGTGGTCTGCCACGTATCCATGCCCAGTACCTGCTGTTCGACGCGTCGACCCTGGCGCCACTGGCCGTCCTCGACGGCACGGCCCTGACCGCGTTGCGGACCCCCGCCACCTCCGCCGTGGCGATCGATCTTCTGGCGACACCTGGTCCGGCCGATGTCGTGCTGTTCGGCCTTGGGCCGCAGGCGCGCGGCCACCTCGACGCCCTCGCCGCGGTGCGGCCCTTGGGGCGCGTCCGCGTCATCGGGCGGGAGGACGACCAGGCAGCGGCCTTCTGTGCCGAGGTCCGCGAGTCGACCGGCGTGCAGGCGGTGCCCGGCCGCGTGGAGGACGTCGCAGAAGCCACGGTCGTCATCTGCGCGACGTCGGCGGCCTGGCCGTTGTTCGACGGAGCCCTCATCCGGGATGAAGCCTGCGTCGTCGCCATCGGCTCCCATGAGCCATCACGACGTGAGCTCGGAGCCCGGCTCATGGGGCGTTCCATGGTCGTGGTCGAGGACCGCGCCACGGCGCTTCGCGAAGCCGGTGATGTCGTCCTTGCGGTCGAGGAAGCCACCTTGCTGCCGTCGTCGCTGGTCGGCCTCGCTCAGCTCGTTCGCGGCGAGGTCAAGGTCGACTGGACGCGCCCACGCGTCTTCAAGGGCGTCGGCATGGCCTGGCAGGACCTGGTCGTCGCCGCCGAGGTGCTCCGCCGTCACCTGGCCGGCTGAGCTGGACGTCGCGAGGCCTCAGTCAGCGGCGTCGATGGACGCGAGCAGTGCCTCGACGCCCCGGGTGAAGCCGTCGGCGATCCGATGGACCTCGGGCACGGTGTCCGCGTCGGCCATGATCCCGAGGTCGACGTTGCCCATGTTGGACAGGATCGTCAGGTTGAGTCCTGCGCCGGGCAGCACGGGCCCCATGGGGAAGACGCCGACGACCTTGGCGCCGGCGACCCACAGTTCCAGCGGAGGGCCGGGCACGTTGGAGACCACGACGTTCTGGATCGGCGGGTGCAGGTCGGCCAGGCGGAGCTTGGCGTACAGGCCACTGAAGACGTTGAGCAGTCGGGGCGCGGTGAAGCCGGCCCATTCCATCATGTTCGGAGCACCGACGGCGTGGACGAGCTCTTTGGATGCCTGCGTTGCGGCGGCGATGACGTGCAGGACCTCGACCGGGTCGTCGAGTTGGACGGGCAGCGGTGAGAGCATCGTCGCCAGTTCGTTCGCGCGACGCTCTTCGCCCTCGGGGCGTTGCAGTGCGATCGGGACGGCGGCGGCCAGTGGGCGGTCGGGAAGGGCGTCCATCCAGATCAGGTACTCGCGCAGCGCCAGCGTCGTTGCGGCGAGGATGACGTCGTTGATCTTGCAGCCGTAGGCGGACTTGATCGTCTTCATGTCGTCGAGGGACGAGCGGCCCAACGCGACGGCTCGGCGTTCCGAGAGCGCACCGGTCCACGGAACCCCCGGCGCGGTCAGCCCGAGGCCGGACTCCTTGCGCTTGCCGACGGCAGAGCGGGCCGACGTGGCCAGCGACCCCGCGGACTTCGCCAACTCGCCGATCAGGCGGATCGGGTTGGTGACCTGGTTGACGACGGCATCACCGAGCATCAGCAAACTGCTGGGTTCGTCCTCACCGATCCACGCCTCGTCCGGGGGTTCGACCTCGCGCACCTCAGCGGACAGGTCGAACATGTGGACCATCAGGTCAGCACCAGAGACCCCGTCGATGATGGCGTGGTGCATCTTCGTCACGACGGCCACCAGGCCCTCGGATCCGTCGAGTCCCGTGACGCCCTCGACGACGATCATCTCCCACAACGGTCGGGTCCGGTCCAGCCGCGCGGCGGATGCCGTGCCGACCAGCCCCTCGAGCCAGGCCCAGCTTGGCACCGTCCCGGTCTCGGTGGCGGTCTCGACGGCATCCACACGCCGCACGTGTCGGGTCACATCGAAGTCGGGGTCCTCGATCCAGCGTCCGTGGTCGAGATCGAACGGAGCCTGCACCAGGCGCCGTCGGAGCTGTGGCATCAGGTGGATCCGCGAGGTCAACATCCCGATGAGGGTGTCGAAGGAGTAGCCACCCGTCATGCCTGCCGGGTCCAGCAGGAGTACGCCCATCACGTGCATGGGGCACGTCGCGTTCTCGAGGGCGAGGAAGGACGAGTCGATCCCGGTGAGTTTCTCGACCATGTCAGTTCTCCTCGACGGCCAGTGCGCTTGCGGCAGCCTGCTTGGCCCACTTGTAGTCGGCCTTGCCGGCGGGGGAGCGTTGCACCTCGTCCACGATGACCAGGTCGCGCGGGAGTTTGTAGCTGGCGATGTGGGTCCGGCAGTGGTCACGCAGGGCGTCGAGGTCGGGAGCGCCCGGGCCCAGGGGTTGAACGACGGCGACGACCTTCTGGCCCCAACGCTCGTCCGGCAGGCCCACGACGAGCACGTCCTGCACGCCCGGGTGGGCCTTGATCGCGGACTCGACCTCCTCCGGGAACACCTTCTCGCCGCCGGTGTTGATCGACGTCGATCCACGCCCCAGGAGGGTGACAGAGCCGTCGTCCTCGACGCGCGCGAGATCGCCGGGCAGCACCCAGCGCTTGCCGCCGTGGTGCACGAAGGTGCGGGCCGTCTTGGCCTCGTCGCCCCAGTACCCCAGCGGGATGTGGCCCTGCCTCGCGAGCATGCCGGTCTGGCCCGCTCCGACCGGGTTGTGGTCGTCGTCGAGCACCGCGGTCTGGTCGTTGAGCAGGAACGTCGCACCGCCCTGGCCGCGCTTGGAACCGATCGTCCCGGTCTCCGACGAACCCAGGCCGTCGGCGATCATGCGGTTGGGCAGCAGGTCGGTGATCCGGTCACGGTTGGCCTGCGACAGGATCGCCCCACCCGAGCCGATGACCCACAGGCTCTCGGTGTTCCACGTGTCCGGGTTGGCGGCCAGCGCGTCGACGAGTGGCTTGGCCATGGCATCGCCGACGATGACCAGCATGAACACGGACTCGTCCTCGACCAACTGCCAGACCGTCGAGGCGTCGAAGCGGCCGTAGGGAGGGAAGACGATCTTGCCGCCGGTGTAGAGCTGGTGGAACGCGAGCCAGTGGGCGCTGGCATGCATGAGCGGCGGCGTGGGAAGGGCGACGATCGAGTTGTCCTGCAACCTGCCGGGGAGCTCATCGGGTGCGGTGACGTAGTTGTCCATGCGGAGCACGTCGCCGCCTCCCATCGCGGCGAAGAAGATGTCCTCGTGGCGCCAGACCACGCCCTTGGGAAGCCCGGTCGTGCCGCCGGTGTAGACGATGTAGTGGTCGTCGCCGGACCTGGCGCCGTCATCGGGGCGGTCCGGTGCAGCTGCCGCGAGGGCGTCCTCGTAATCGGCTCGTGCGGCTCCCGCGGCCGCGTCACTGTCGTCCATGACCTCCAACAGCACGCCCAGGCGCGGGACGTCGGGCAGCACGGCATCGACCGTCGCCGCGAACTGGCGATGGTGGATCAGTGCCCGAAGGTCCGCATCCGCGAAGAGGTGGCGGAGCTCACCCTCGACGTAGCGGTAGTTGACGTTGATTGGCACGGCCCGCAGCTTGAAGCAGGCGAGCATCCCCTCGAGGTACTCGGTGCCGTTGAGCAACTGCAGGCCAACGTGGTCACCCGGACCGATCCCGGCACCCGCGAGGTGGTTGGCCAACCGGTTGGCACGGACGTCGAGCCCGGCATAGGTCAGGCGTCGGTCACCGACAACCAGGACCTCACGGTCCGGCACGGCGTCCACGACGGACTCGAACAGATCGGCAAGGTTGTAGCTGGCCATGGCGCTCCACGGGTCGGCGGCTACCGTATCTGACGACCCGTCAGAAACTCGCGTGAGGAGTTCGTTGTGGTCGATCCTGAGCGGCGTTGGGCACGGCCAGCTCCGGGCCTGGTGACGGGCCCCGGCATGCGGACCGTGCCGGGTCCGAGCGACCTGGTGAATCCTGAGGATCTGCCCGGTCCCAGCCTCGTCGAGCGGACCATCGGACGTGTCCCCGGGATCCGGCTGGCCATGGTTCCGGCTCGCGTCGTGGGTGTGGCCGCCAATGCCTGGGCGCGTGGCATGCGCCGCCCGGTCTACCCGGAACTGCCGGCGCCCCGTGTGACGCCGGGCTACCTCGGATCGCTGGCCGCGGACGAACTGGTCGTGGGCATCTTCAAGAGCCCTCGACGGTTCCCCAGCAACGACGAGATGCATCGCGTCGGCCGCGAACTGCATGCCCTGCGTGCGTGGTTGGGGGAGGGGGGCCACCTCGACGACCCCGCGTCCTGGCACGTCCCGCCGCCGCCGGCCCCGGCCAAGGTGGTCGGCCGTCGTCGCGTCCACGGCGTCGAGCTCGAACACCTCGCCTGGGACTCTGGCTTCCGGCTGCCGGACGGCGTTCCCGGTGGGGAGCGCTGGAGCAGCTACGACCACAATGCGCTGGCCCACGCCTGGATCGCGCGCCACCCGGAGCCCGGCCGACCGTGGGTGATGTGCCTGCACGGCCTGGGCACCGGCACCCCGCTGGCCGATGCGTTCGCCTTCCGCGCCAAGGAGTTGGTCGAGGATCTGGGCGTCAACGTCGCCATGCCGGTGCTGCCGATGCACGGTCCACGCAAGTCTTCGCCCTTGCGCGTCGACGAGTTCCTCACGCACGACCTGGTCAACGCCGTCCACGCCGTGACCCACGCGATGTGGGACCTGCGCGGCCTGTTGGGCTGGCTGCGCACCGAGGCCGACGCGACCACGATCGGGCTGCATGGGGTCAGCCTCGGCGGGTACTGCGCCGCCCTGCTCTCCAGCCTCGATGACGACCTGGACTTCGTGATGTCCGGCATCCCGCTGGTCGACATCGCCTCCCTCTACGCCACCCACGCCCCGCCGTTGATGCGACGCAGGGCGGTCTCGCTGGGACTCCTGGGTGACGCCACGCACCAGGTGCACGGCGTGATCTCGCCGCTGGGCATGCCGTCGCTGGTCGCGCACGATCGACGGGCGATCTACGCCGGGCTCGGCGACCGCATGTCAACGGCGGCCCAGGCACACCGGCTGTGGGAACACTGGGAGCGCCCCCGCGTCCACTGGTACGGCGGCAACCACGTCGGGTTCGTCTTCAACCGTGAGGTGCGCACCTTCGTGGACGCGCAGTTGCGTTCCTGGCTGGACTGTCCCGAGGGGGACCGGGCCGCGGCCTGACGGACCTCGGCCGACGGTCCCCGGGCGCCTGCCTCCTAGGCTTGTGGTTCTCCTCCGAAGCAGCCAGGTCGACCCCTGTCCGAGCAGCACGCACCCCCTCGCGCACCCGGGCTCCTCGCGCTGCTGGTGGTCGCCTGCGTGCTCGCGTTGGTTGCGAGCGTGGCGCTGACGGCCAGGCAGCCCGCGCCCCCGACGGTCGCGGAGTTCGCGCCGCAGGCGCTGGAACAAATCGACGAGCCGCCGCCGGAGCAGGCCGAGGCCCCGGGGGTCTCCGAGGACACGTCCGGCCCGGCTGCGGCGCCCGACGAGCCCGAGCCCTCACCGACGCCGACTTCGGAGCTGGACGAGGTCGAGGACGCTCCGCGCGTCCTGACCGAGGAAGAGCAGGCCCGCGTCCGGCGGTGCGTCGGCGAACGCCAGACCGAGGACCCCCAGTCTCCGCCGTGCATGAACTTCTTCGATGGCGACGACAACGGTGGCGTCACGTGGCCGGGTGTCACACGCGATGAGATCGTCGTGGCCATGGCCGAGGCCGGCTTCGGTGAGTCGCAGGAGACGATGCAGGGTCTGGTCGACCACTTCAACGACCGCTACGAGTTCTACGGCCGCAAGATCCGACTGGTGGGGTACGCCCCGACCGGCGGCGCGTTCGCCCAACCCGACCCGGCGTCCATGGTGGCCGACGCGGTCAAGGTCCACGAGGAGATCGGTGCCTTTGCCTCCTTGGGGTACGTCGACCGCAAGGGCTCCGAGCACCACTACTACGACGAACTCGCGCGTCGTGGCGTCATCAGCAGCTTCGGCCGGCTCACCAATCTCGGGACGGAGGCGCGGCTGGCCCGGTTCGCACCGTTTCAGTGGAACGTGATGCCGCCGATCGAGACAGCGATGTCGCTGACGGGCAGCATGATCTGCCAGACGTTGGCCGGGCGATCTCCCGATGGCGGCGGGCCCCAGACCGCGTCGGCGCCCAGCCGGGTGTTCGGGCTGATCGTCAACACGGCAGCGGACGGGAGTGCCCCACCGTTCGACGTGCTGCAGGGAACGTTGTCCTCCTGCGGGGTCGAACTGGCGGCGTTCCACGAAGACATGATGAACGCCCCGGACACCACCGGGGCCGTCCTGAAGATGCAGAACGCCGGTGTCACGTCGGTCATCTGCCTCTGCTCGGTCGACACCGCCCGTGAGGGTTACACCCAGGCCGCCACGCAGCAGCTGTACTTCCCCGAGTGGGTCATGGGCAGCTACCTGAACATGGACCTGGACAACAGCTATCACGGCACCCTTCCCGAGCAGCAGGAGAACGTCCTCGGGCTCAGCCTCAACAGCCCTCTGCGCCCCAGACAGATCACCCCGTGGTGGCGCGCCAACAAGGAACAGCGCCCCGACTCCGACCCCGAGGGCGGCAACTACTACGTCTACTGGTCGCGCTATCAGCACTTGCTGCTGCTGGCGTCGGGCATCCAGATGGCCGGTCCTGACCTGACCCCGGAGAGCTTCCAGGCCGGGCTGCACGCCGCCCGGTTCCCGAACCCCGGACACGGCCAGCCGCCCCTGAACCAGGCCCGGGTCGGGTTCGAGGGCGGACGCCACACGATGACCGACTCCGCCACGCTGTTCTGGTACTCGGCCAACGAGGGCGGCACCGTCGACCCGGCGGTTCCCGGTGCGGTCTGTTACGTGAACGGCGGCACCCGATTCCGCATCGGCGGCTTCCCGACGCAGGATCAGCCCTTCTTCGACGGACCTTGTCGATGAGCGGCCGTGCCGTCGCGCTGCTGCGGGAGGGACGCGCCGAGTCGGCCGCCCTGCTCGCGCTTGCCGGTGCCATCGTCGTGCTCGCCGTCACCGCGCCGGGTGGCGTTCCCGCCAGCGTCCACGTCTCCGGCCTGCTGCTGTCGGCGCACCTCGCCGTCCACGCAGCCGGGGTCGTGCTGGTCCATCGAAGCCACGGCTTCCTGAACCTCGGCCAGGTCGCGATCGGGGCCCTCGGCGGGGTGCTGTTCGGCGTGCTGACCAAGGCCGATGTCCCGGTGCGGTGGATCGGTGCAGTCTGTCCGCCCTGCCTGGGTGACCAACCCAGCCCATGGATCTCCTGGACGATGTCGCTGGTTGCCGGCCTCGCCCTGGCGAGCCTGGTGTCGTTCGTGTTCTACGTCGCCGTCATCCGGCGCTTCCGGGACGCGCCCGTCCTGGTCCCGACCGTCGCGTCGATCTTCCTCGTCCAGGTCGTCGCGGGGCTCGGCGAGCCGATCGCGAACCTCCTGACGACGGTCGAGCAGCGTGCCCGAGGTGTCTTGGAGGGCCCGGTCGGCCCTCCCACCGATGCGGCCGTCAACGTGTTGGGCCTGCGGTTGCCGGCGCACGAACTCGTCTTCCTGGGACTGTCGGTCGTCCTGTTGGCCGGTGCGGGGATCGGGCTCGCCCGAACCCGTTACGGGGCGGCGCTGCGCGCGTCGGCCGAGCATCCCGAGCGGGCCCAGACGCTCGGCGTCGACGTGCTTCGTGTCCACCAGCGACTCTGGGCGCTCATCGGTTTCAGCTCCGGAATTGCCACGGCCCGGGCCGTGATGAACAGCGGCCTGTCGGTGACGGACCAGAACCTCGTCGCGGTGGCCCTCGTGCCCATCCTGACCGTTGCGGTCATCGCCCGGCTGCGGAGCCTGCCCTTGGTCGTGCTCGGCGCCCTGCTGATCGGCCTGCTGACCACCACGTTCCAGTGGGTCGTCGGGTCGCGCGTCCTGCTGGACGGGCTGATGGTGGTGCTCGTCACGATCCTGCTGTTGGTGCAGCGCGGCACCTCGGCGAGGACCGACCAGGCCGGGGCCGGCTGGGCGGCCACCCGGGACGTGCGACCCGTGTCGCCGGTCCTGCGGGACCTGCCCGAGGTCGTCCGCTGGCGTCGGACGGGGCGGGCCGTGCTGGCCGTCGGACTCCTGGCCCTTCCGTGGGTGCTGTCACCCAGCCAGGCGAGCCTGGCGACCACCGCGCTGCTGTACGCGATCGTGGGCCTTTCGTTGCTGGTGCTGACCGGTTGGGCGGGCCTGGTGTCGCTGGGCCAGTTCGCGTTCGCCGCGGTCGGTGGGTGGGTCGCGCTGGTCACGGGGTTGCCGGTCCTGCTGGCGATCCCCGTCGGAGCGGCGGCCGGCGGAGTGGTCGCGCTGCTGGTGGGGCTGCCCGCACTTCGGCTCCGAGGGCTCTCCCTTGCGGTGTCGACGTTGGCGCTGGCCGTGACGGCCTCGCTGATCCTGGTCAACCCGCGGTACCTCGGCAGTCTGGTCGGTGAGGTCGACCGTCCCTCCGTGCTGGGCCTGGACCTCGACGACCAACGCGTGGCTTTCTACCTGGCGCTGCTGGTGCTGACCGGCGCGGTCATCGCCGTCGTGGGGTTGCGTCGCAGTCGGACGGGGCGCGTGCTGTTGGCGTCCAGAGAGAACGAGGTCGCGGCGCAGAGCCTCGGCGTGTCGCTGGTCCGTGCACGACTCACCGCCTTCGCGATCTCCGGCGTCCTTGCCGCCGCGGCTGGCGTGCTGTTCGCCTACCAACAGGGCGGCGTCCAGGCGGACTCGTTCAGCCCGGACGTCAGCATCACGCTGTTCGCCTACGTGGTCATCGGCGGCCTGGGATCCGTCGTCGGCCCGCTCCTGGGCTTCGCCCTCTTCGGCCTCGTGACCATGGTCAGCCAGACCGCATGGATCGTCACGCTGGCCAGCGGCATGGGCGGGCTCGTGCTGCTGCTGGTGGCGCCGGGCGGGCTCACCGAGTTGTCCGTGCGGGTCCGGGACGCCTTCCTGCGACGTGTGGCGCAGCGACGCCACCTGCGGGTGCCGCACCTGCACGAACTCGACGACCGCGAGCGCGCCCCGATCGCCCCGCGCAGGTCTGCCGTCGGTGGCGACGAGCTGGTCACGGCCAAGTGGTCGCTCCCGGGCCAGTGGACCGTCCCGGCCCCCGCCGCGGATGCCGAGAGCACCGCATCGCCTGCACCCGCTGGCTCGGCTCGCGAGGTGACCCGTGGCTGAACGCGCCAGCGCCGGGACGAGGCTGCGAGCCTTCGTCGCGGACCTCGATCCTCGTCGCATCCGTGGACCCAAGCTTCCGCTGGTGGTCCTGGGCCTGACGGGAACGGTCGCCACGTGGGACGACCTCGCCCTGAGCACGCTGCTGCCGGAGATCCAGGCGGAGTTCGGGCTCAACCTCTCCTTCACGTTGGCGCTGTCGACGCTGATGGGCGTCGTGTCCCTGGCGGTCGGTGTGCCCGCCGGCTGGCTGGCGGACCGCGCAAGTCGGGTCTGGCTGGTGCGCATCGGGAGCCTGCTGGCCAACGTCGGGTCCTTGGTGCAGGGCATCGCTCCGAACCTCGGCGTCCTCGTCGGCGGCCGGGTGACCAGCGGGGTGGGGGCCGGTGTCACGGCGCCCAGCGCCCTGCCGCTGTTGACCGACTGGTACGCCCCCGATGAACGTTCCCGCGTCTTCTCGTTCTTCTTCGCGTCCGGGCAACTGGGGATCATCCTCGGCCCGCTCCTGGTCGGCGTCATCGCGTCGCAGCAGGGGTGGCGCACGGCCGTGGTTGCCATGGCAGTTGCGGCGACGGCGATCTCCGGGCTGACGTTCCTGCTGCGCGAACCCAAGCGGGGCGAGCTCGAACGCCTGGCGGCCGGCGCCCCGCCCGACGAGGCCGGCATCGAGCAGGATCCGGTCCGCTTTGGCGAGGCGTACCGGACCATGGCCGCCATCCCGACGATCCGTCGGTTCTGGTACGCGACGCCGTTCCTGGTCGTCGGGACGACGTCGGCCTCGCTGGTGCTGCAGCTCTACTACGCCGAGGTCTTCGTCCTCGGTCCCGCACAGCGTGGCGTGATCCTCTCCGTGACGGCCGCCGTCTCCCTCGTCGCCCTCATCGCTGCAGGTCCGTACGGCGACCGCCTGTTGGCGCGTTCGCCGGCACGCCTGATGACCATCGCCGCCCTCATGGCGGTCTACCAGGCGCTGTCCTTCGTGGCCCTGGCCTTCGCGCCCAACGTGGTCGTGGCCGTCGCCATCGGCCTGCCGGTGACGGTCAGTTCGGTCGTGTTGGGCCCGGCGTTCCTCACGGCGATCTCGACGGTCGTTCCGGTGCGGATGCGCGGGCTGGGGCTGCAGGCGCAGGTCCCGTGGCAGATCCTGGGTGCGGTCATGGTCCTGCCTGCCGCGTCGTTCGCGGAGACGCTCGGCCTCGACACCGGGATCGCGGTCTTCGCGCTGCCCGTGCTGATCGGGGCGGCGATCATCGCGCCGACCGCGGGCACCATCGAGAAGGACATGGCCAACGCGGCGAAGGCCGCCCTGGCCGACCTGGAGGTCGCTGCGGCCCGCCGGGACGCGGACGCGCCGTTGCTGGTCGTGCGTGGCCTGGAAGCGGGATACAGCGGCGTGCCGGTGCTGTTCGGCGTGGACCTCGATGTCGCCCGCGGTGAGTTGGTGACCCTGGTCGGGACGAACGGGGCCGGGAAGTCGACGCTCTTGGACGTGCTGTCGGGCTCGCTTCCGCCCACGGCCGGGGCGATCTTCCTCGACGGCCGCGACATCACCCGCCTCGCGCCCCACGAGCGGGTGCAGTTCGGGGTCATGTCGATGCCCGGAGGCAAGGCCGTCTTCCCCACGCTCACGGTCGAGGAGAACCTCCGTGCCGCGGGCTGGGCCCGTCCCGAGCCCGTCACCGATGACGAGGTCCAGGGTGTCGTGACGCGCTTCGACGCCCTGGCGGGACGGCTGGACTCACGTGCCGGCGACCTCTCCGGTGGGCAGCAGCAGATGGTTGCGCTGGGCACGGCGCTGCTGACGCGTCCGGAGTTGCTGCTGATCGACGAGCTCTCCCTCGGACTTGCACCCGCCGTGGTCGAGGTGCTGCTGGCCGCACTCCGGGAACTGCACCAGCAGGGCACCACGATCATCGTCGTTGAGCAGAGCCTCAACGTGGCCGCCCAGATCGCGGATCGTGCCGTGTTCCTCGAAAGGGGGACGGTGAGGTTCTCCGGGCCGATCGAGGAGTTGCGCACCCGCGGCGACCTGGTGCGGTCGGTCTTCCTCGGTGCCGGGGCGTCCGGCGGGGGACCCGCGGCGGTCCGACCGGAGGGCGCAGCCGATGGTGCGTCCACGGCGGTTCCGGCGCTGGCGGTCGCCGGTCTCGGCGTCTCCTTCGGCGGCAACCGCGTGCTGCACGACCTCAGCCTGCAGGTCGCGCCCGGCGAGATCGTCGGGGTCATCGGGCCCAACGGGGCCGGCAAGACCACGCTCTTCGACGCGGTCAGCGGCTTCGTCGACCAGACCGTCGGGGCGCAGCGCACCGGGCGGATCACGATCGGCGGCGTCGCCGCAGACGGCCTTGCCCCCGAGGCCCGCGCCGCGCTGGGCCTGGCGCGTTCCTTCCAGGCGGCCCGGCTCTTCCCCGGCATGACGGTGCGCGAGGTCATCGCCACGTTCTTCGACCGCCGGGCGGACCGCAATCCGCTGGCGGCTGCCCTCTGGCTCCCGGGTCACCGCCGCGCCGAGGAAGGCATCGCCAGCCGGGTCGACGGCCTGCTGGAGCTGCTGGGACTCCAGGACCACGCCGAGTCGTTCGTCGGTGAACTCTCCACTGGTCAGCGCCGCATCGTGGACGTGGCCTGCGTTTTGGCGATCCAGCCAGCCGTGCTTCTCCTGGACGAGCCCTCGACGGGGCTTGCCCAGGCCGAGACCGAGGCACTTGCGCCGCTGATCCGCCGGATCGTGCGTGAGGCAGGCTGTGGCGTCCTGGTCATCGAGCACGACCTCCCGCTGGTTCGATCCGTTGCCGACCGTCTCATCGCCCTGGACCTCGGCAGCGTGCTGGCCGAAGGCGAGCCCACGGCCGTCCTTGACGACCCGCGCGTCCTGGCCGCCTATCTGCAGGCCAGTGACGCGGTGCTGGAGCGCTCCGGCGCCGGCACCACCCCATGACTTCCCTCCAACCGCGTTCCCGACAGGACGACCTGTGACTCCACCCCGGCGCACGGCCAAGAAGGCCACGGCCAAGAAGGCCACGGCCAAGAAGGCCACACGCAAGAAGGCGGCCACGGCCGCCCGACCCACGGCGATCGCGACGATGGACGCGGCCATGTTCCAGGCCACGTTCGAGTCCATGGTCACCAACATCGGCAAGGTGATCAAGGGCAAGGACGACGTGATCCGTCGCGCCCTGACGTGCATGTTCGCCGAAGGTCACCTGCTCTTCGAGGACAACCCGGGAACGGGCAAGACCATGCTGGCCCGCGCCCTGGCGCAGACCATCGACGCCTCGACGTCCCGGATCCAGTGCACGCCGGACCTGCTCCCGGCCGACGTGACCGGCTCCCCGGTCCTGGACCGAGCGACCGGCGACTTCGCCTTCCGGCCGGGCCCGATCTTCGCGAACGTCTTCCTGGCCGACGAGGTCAACCGGACGACGCCCAAGACCCAGTCCTCGATGCTGGAGGCCATGGCCGAGGGATCGGTCACGGTGGACGGCACCACGCATCAGCTGCCCAAGCCGTTCTTCGTCCTGGCGACACAGAACCCCATCGAACTGGCCGGCACGTTCCCCCTGCCCGAAGCCCAGTTGGACCGCTTCCTGTTCAAGTTGTCGATCGGGTACGCGTCCCGCGAGCACGAGGCCGACATGGTCGAGGCGCACGGTCGCCGACACGCGATCGACACCCTCGAGCCCGTCATCGACACGGCCGGTGTGGTGGCCATGATCGAGTGGACCCATGACATCGTGGTGAGCCGGGCCATCACGCTCTACGTGATCGACCTGGTCAACGCGACCCGCGAGGACCGTTCCCTGCAGATCGGCGCATCCAGCCGTGCGACCCTCGCTCTGGTCCGGGGCGCACGCGTCGCGGCCGCAGCCCAGGGCCGCGACCACGTCCTGCCCGACGACGTGAAGCACCTCGCCCCGGCGGTGCTGACCCACCGACTGATCCTGACCCCTGAAGCCCTGCTGCGAGACGAGACGCTGGAGGACATCGTCGAACGGATCCTGCAGCGCGTCCCGGTCCCGACGGACGTCAGTGCCCGTTCGAGCGCCGCGACGTGAACAATCTGCTCGCGATCGTCGAACGCCGCCTGGGGCTCACCCCGGCGGGCGTCTCGACCTTGGCGGCACTCATCGTCGGTGGGGTCGTGGCGGGCAACGCCGGCAACCGCCAGGTGCTGCTCCTGGTCTACGGCGGGTTGCTGACCCTCGCGCTGGCCTACGCGCTGGGGACGCGTCGGCTGGACATCGCGGCCGAACGCTCGGAGATCACCACCAGGCTCAACCAGGGACGGGGTCAGACCGTCCAGGTGACGCTGACGGCGACGCGACGCACCGCCGGTCTGCTCCTGCGCGAGCGACTGCCCGATGCCCTTGGCGGGACTCGTGTGTTCGCCCTGGACGTGTTGCCCGGTGGCGTGGACGTGATCCGGGAGTACGCACTGCACCCGGTGCGTCGCGGCGTGCACCAGGTCGGTCCGTTGGAGGTCGAGTGGGGTGACCCGTTCGGGCTGACCCGCCGTCGTCGGGTCGTCCTGGGACCGACCACGGTCATCGTGCACCCCGCGAGAGAAGCTGCCCACGACCGCATCACCTCGCGTGCCTGGGAAGACCCGCCCGTACGTCCGCCGGTCTCCAAGCCGTGGCCGACCGGGTTCGAGTTCTATGGGATGCGTGACTACGTCCACGGTGACGATCCCCGTCGGATCGTCTGGCGAGCCTCCGCCCGGACGATGGACGCGGAGGGCAACGGCCGCTTCCTTGTGCGCGAGGCGGAGCAGGGCATCACCGATCGCGTGCGCATCCTGCTGGACACTGATCGTCGTCACCACCGCGCCGGGGACCCGAGCACCACGTTCGAGCTCGGGGTCCGGGCAGCCGCCTCGCTGGGTGTCCGCCACCTCGAGGACGGCCTGTCCGTCTCCCTCGACGGCAACGAGGCCAGCCTCGCCAAGCACCTGCGAGGACGTCCCGCCCAAATTCCCTTGCTGGACAAGCTGGCCGCGGTGGACATGGGGGGCGTGCCCTTCGACAGCGCGGTCCAGCGCCTCTTCCTGGCCAAGGACGCGATCAGCCACAACATCCTGCTGACCCCACATCTCGACCAGCAGGTCGCCACGCGACTGCGCTACTTGGTGCAGCGGGGCACCTCCCTGCTGGTCGTCCTGCTCCAGGACGAGGACAGCGATCCCGTCTCGGCACACCGCGCCGGGACGCTGGGCTGCTCCGTGGCCGAGCTGGAAGTGGGTCGCCCGATCGACCGGACGCTGGCCCACCTGGTGACGGCGGGGGTGCGCCGATGAGCGCCGGGCTGCAGGTGCCGGAGGCCCCAACGGTTGTGACCGAGGAGACCCCGGGCGTGACGTCGGCCGCGACGCGATCTGGTGCGCCCGGCCCGGACGACGGATCGTGGTCGCGCACCGTGGCGCTCGGGGCGGCAGCCGCGTCGGGGCTGGCCTCGGCCGG
>CBDTZE010000012.1:0-14954 GCA_965364815.1 uncultured Nitriliruptoria bacterium
GCGCGGCGAACCTCGTCCTCGAGGTCACCCGCGAGCACCGCCCGGGCTGGCCCGACGCGATCAGTGACGACGGTCCCACGACCTCCATCAGGAGGCGATAGGCGTCGATGTAGAACTGCGAGCCGTACACCTTGAGCATGGAGGCGTCTTCGGGCGCCAGGGTCTGCTGGGTCACGCCGAACGCGACCTTCCAGTTCAGCAGCCGCAAGGCCTCGACACGTGCCCGCACGATGGCGAGGTTGCGCTGCACCCACGGCTGGTCGATCACCCGGGTGCCGTCGGGGCGCTTGGTGCGCTTCGCGTGGGCGGTGACCTCGTCGAGGTACCGGACGATGACGCCGGACGAGGCCAAGGCGACGCGTTCGTTGTTGAGCTGGGCGGTCATGAGGCGCCAGCCGGCGTTCTCCTCGCCGACCAAGTTGCCGATCGGAACCCGGACGTCCTCGTAGTACGTCGCGCTGGTGAGCCCGCCGCCGATGGTGTGGATGCGCGTCCAGCTGAAGCCCGGCGCATCAGTGGGGACCATGATGACCGAGATGCCCTTGTGCTTCGGGGCATCCGGATCGGTGCGGCAGGCCAGCCACACGTAGTCGGCAACGTGGATCAGCGAGGTCCAGATCTTCTGGCCACTGATGACCCACTCGTCGCCGTCGCGCACGGCCTTGGTGGTGAGGCTGGCAAGGTCCGTGCCGGCACCTGGCTCCGAGTAGCCGATGGCGAACAGCAGGTCGCCGGAGCGGATCTTCGGGAGCAGGTCGGCCTTCTGCTCGTCTGAGCCGTAGGCCATGATCGTCGGGCCGACGGTGTTGGTCGACAGGAACGGGACCGGGACCTTCATTCGCTGGGTCTCGTCGTAGAACAGGAACGACTCCACGGCGGTCAGGTCGCGGCCGCCGTACTCGCTGGGCCACGAGGGGCACAGCCAGCCGTCGTCACCCAGCCGACGCACCAGGGCCCGGTAGTCCTCGGGCGACAACTCGTCGCGCAGGTAGGCGGCACGCAACTCCGGGGTCATGAACTCGCCGAAGTACGCCCGGACCTCGTCGCGGAAGGCGAGCTGTGACTCGCTGAGCCGAAGATCCACGACGTCCCCATGCAGTGTCGAAGGTGGTTCCCTGTCCACACAACGCTACTAGAACGTGTTCTAGTTTCGCACTCCCGCGAGCAGGATCGACCTTGTCCGACGACACGCTGACCGACTGGCTCCGCGATGCGGCCCCAAGTCCAGGACGCATCCAGGTCCGAGCCGCCGCCGACGAACTGCGCCGCCTGTCGGTGGCGCTCCTTCGCGCCGACACCGACCGCTTCGACGGCACCGAACTCGACCGACTGTTGGGTCATCTCCGCGATGCCTGTGACGATCTCGCGTTGCTGCCGGCCATCCCCGCAGACCTGACACCCGCCGGTCGGATCACCGCGCCCACGTTTCTTTCGGAGCGCTCCCCGGTGTCCGGGGCAGCCAACGTCGTTGCCGCCCCGTTGACGATGACGCACCTGCCTGGCCTGACTCGCGGCGTCGCCACCTTCACGGAACTGCACGAGGGCCCCAGCCGGCACGTCCATGGTGGCGTCATCGCCGCCACGTTCGACGAGTTGCTCGGCGTCGCCCAGGTCCACAGCGGCGCCGCCGGTTACACGACGGAACTCACGATCCGCTTCCGAAAGATCACGCCCCTGTTCGAGCCGATCGTGCATGAGGCCCGAGTCGTCGACCGTGATGACCGCAACATCCACGTCGAGGCAACGAGCTTCCGGCAGGCCGCACCGGACGTCGTGCTTGCCCAGGCCGCGGGGACCTTCCGGGCGCAGGCCCACCTGGTGATCTCCGACCACCTCACGTTGACCTGAAACGCGCAGAACGTGCGTGTCCGTTCCCACATCTGGGACAGAACACGCACGTTCTCAGGCTTGGAGGCGGTGGTCAGCCGGCGGCCTTGGCCTTGTTCTGCTCGTCGAGCTTCTGGAAGCCCTTCCAGAACAGGCCCGGGGCGAACCGGTAGTAGCGCGCCGAGGCCTTGGCGATGCCGGGCATGACCCAGAAGTTGCCCTTGTCGAGGCCCTTCTCCATCGCATCGAGGACCTTGTCGGGGGTCAACTGCGTCCAGGACGGAAGTGCGTCGATGAGCGCGTGACCTTCCTCGGACAACTGGTTGAGCAGCGGTGTCTTGACGGCCGGCGGGCAGACGCAGGCGAAGCGGATGCCGGAGTTGGCGTGCTCCTGGGCCAACACCTCGGCGAAGGCCTTGGTGGCGAACTTGCTGGCGGAGTACGCGGCCTGGCCCATCACGGGCTGGTGACCGACGAGGGAGGCGAAGATGACGATGTCGCCGCGGCCACGCTCCAGCATCGGGGCGAGCGTGGGCTTCACCGTGTTGACGACGCCGTCGAAGTTGACGCGCATCGTCTTGAGGATCGTCGCGGTGTCCATGTCGATGACGCGGGCGGACGGCATGATGCCGGCCACGGCCATGACGCGGTCGATCGGCCCGAGGTTCGCGACCACCTTGGCCGTGACGTCCTCCATGGCTTGGGAGTCGGTGACGTCGACCTTGAAGGTGTGGATCTGGTCCGACACCGCGGCGGTCTTGGCGAGCCCTTCCTCGTTGACGTCGAGGGCGGCGACCGTCGCGCCGCGGGCGGCAAGCCGCTCACAGGCGCGCTGCCCCATGCCGCTGCCGCCGCCGGTGACCAGTGCCACCTTGCCTGTGAATGCCATGCTGCCCTCCCCAGAGCTCAGGTACTGCCGTTTGGGTGTGTGACGACGTCCGGTCAGGCCGGTGCGTCCTCGATGATGGAAAGCGCCTGCCGTGGGCAGCGATGCACGGCGAGGCGGGTGGCCTCGTGCTGCTCCGGGGCCGGCTTCGGCTGCAGGATTTGGAGCAGGTCGTCATCGCGGAGGTGGAACACCTCAGGTGCGACCTGTTCGCAGATCTGGTTGGCCTCACAGATGTCGTGGTCGACCTTGACGCGCATCAGGCGGCTCCCTGGTCGGCGAGTTTGCGGTGATCCCACGTCGCGACGGACGTGGGCGTGACGACGTAGGCATGGCGCTTGGAGGCCTGCTCACGCAGGAAGTCGAGCATCGGTCCCGAGTCGACGTCGAAGTCGACGTAGCGGCCGTACACGGCCTTGCCGACCTCGAGGACCTCATCCTCACCGGAGATCCGCTCCACGCCGCCCGTGATGGTGACGCCTCGGAGGTTCTCGTAGCCGTCCCCGGTCTCCACCAGCACGGAGCAGCGTGGGTCGCGGTCGAGGTTGACGGCCTTCTGCGAGGTGGCGTAGGTCCAGAAGACCATCCGGTCGTCCTGGCCCATCGCGTAGTACATGGTCACCAGGTGAGGTGTGCCGTCGGCATTGATGGTGGCCAACGACATCTTCAGCGGCTCGGCGAGGAAGGCACGCTGTTCGTCGGCATCCATCTGGATGCGTTCACGCATTCCTGCCACGGCCGTGCTCCCCACTCCCGGTGCCCACAAACTAGAACACGTTCTACTTCTCGCCAAATGTCACGTCAGACGTGGGCGGCCACCAACTCGTCCAGTGCCGTCTGCAGGTGTTCCAACAGCTCGTTGGCCGGGGGCACGAGGTCACGGTCAGCAACGATCCCAACGTGCAGGTTGTCCATGTAGCTGACCAGCGTGATGTTCATCGCCTGGCCCGGGATCAGCGGACCCACGGGGTACATCCCCTCCATCTTGGAGCCAGCCATGAAGATCGGGATCGGCGGACCCGGAACGTTCGAGATCGTGATGTTGGCCAGCGGAGGGTGCTTCGTGGCCAGGTTGGTTCCGGCGTAGAACCGGAACGCCTGCGCAGCGACGGCGGGCGGGGCGTACTCGGTCCAGTCCGTCAGGACCGCGGCCGTGACGGCACCCAGTTGCTCCTTGGCCGGACGCGTGGCCTCGGCGATGAGGCGCAACTGCTCGGTGATGTCGTCGACGTCGTCGTGGAACGGCACGGTCATCGCCGCGACCTGGTTGTCGAGGCTTCCACCGCCGCCCTTGGGGCGAATCGAGATCGGGACCGCGGCGACCAGGGACTTGTCCGGGTCCTCGCCGTGGGCCCGAAGGAACTTGCGCAGAGCCCGACCACACATGGCCAGGACGACGTCATTGACCTTCACGTCGGCGGCGTGCTTGACGGCCTTGATGTCGTTGAGGGACACCGTGCCCATGACGATCTGACGGTGGGGACCGACGTGGCCATTGAGGAACGTCCGCGGCCCGATCACGCGCAGCGCGGGATCGTCACCACGTCGTACCTGCGAGCCGACGAAGTCCTTCAGGACGCCGCCAGTGCGCGCAAGCGTCCCGAAAAACTGCGGCGGCTTCTTGACCTGGTCGAAGACGGCATCGGCCATCAGGCGGAAGTCACCGGGCTGGGTGTCCGGGACCCACTCGGTCTCCGGCGGGTCGATCTCTCGCGGCTCGGGTGACAGGTCCAGCAGGTTGACCAGCGCCTCGTTCCCACCGACACCGTCGATCAGGACGTGGTGGGTCTTGGCGACGTAGGCCCACTTGCCTCCCTCGAGACCCTCGACGACCCAGCCTTCCCACAACGGCCGACTCATGTCCATGGGACGGCTCATCAGGCGGCTGAAGAAGGCCTCGAGTTCCTTGTCGCCTCCCGGTGCCGGCAGCGCGGTGCGACGCAGGTGATACTCGAGGTCGAACTCCGGGTCCTCGATGAGCAGCGGGTGGTTGAGCCCCAAGGGGACGCTCACCAACTTCTGGCGGAACGGCGGAAACAGGTGCAGTCGCTGCTCGATCAGCGCGGTGAAACGATCGAAGATCTCCCCGGGCTCACCGGTCCGACCGGGAATCGTCGACGGGTCGAAGATTCCGGCGAACGCGATGTGCATCGGCGTCCGCTTGGAATCGGCGTAGACGAAGATGGCGTCCTTGCCGGCGAGTCGCCGCATGCGTGCCTCCGAGGGTGCCCGGCTGAAAGTCAGCCGTGGCGAATGGTCAGGATGCCTCGTCGGCGCCCGACTCCGCTGCCTTCTTGGCGGCGGCCTTGCGTGCCCACTCGTCCATCATGTCGAACATCGGCATCCGCTCCTGGCCGATGGTCGCGTCCAGACGCTTGCCCAGTTCTTCGGGGGTCCAGCGTCCGTCCGTGATGACCGAGCGGACCTCGCGAGGCTGGTTCCAGACCGCCACACGTCCGCCGACCGAGGTGAAGACCTGGCCCGAGATGTGACGTGCCTGGTCCGAAAGGAGGTGGACGACGAGGGGTGCGACGTCCTCGGGCTCGCCCATCTCGATGTCCATCGGGACGTTGTCGCTCATGCGCGTCTTTGCGACGGGAGCGATGGCGTTGGCGGTGACCCCGTACTTGCGCATGCCGACCGCGGCGGACCGGACCAGAGACACGATCGCGCCCTTGGCCGCCGAGTAGTTGGCCTGGGCGATGGAGCCCTGAAAGGCCCCTGACGTGAAGCCGATGAGCGTGCCGGACTTCTGCTTGCGCATCACCGCTGAGGCCGCACGGAAGAGTGTGAAGTGGCCCTTGGCGTGGACGGCGAAGACGTCGTCCCAGTCGGACTCCGTCATGTTGAAGAGCATCCGCTCACGCAGAATGCCTGCGACGCAGACAACACCGTCGATGGAGCCCCAGGCCTCGACCGCCGTGTTGACGATCCGCTCCCCCGCCTCCATGGTGCTGACGTCGTCCGCAACGGCGATGGCGTCGACACCGAGGTTCTTGATCTCGGCCACGACCTTGTCCGCCAACTCGGATGTCGGGTCCTCGCCAGCCATCGACACGCCGTAGTCGGCGACGACGATGTTGGCGCCCTCGGCGGCGCAGGCCAGGGCCACCGCACGTCCGATGCCACCGGCAGCGCCGGTGATCGCGATGTTCTTGCCCTGCAGGTATCCGGCCACGAGGACCTCCATGTTGCGTTGCCAGTCAAATCTGACGACCCGTCAGATATTGTGGTGAAGGTAGCAATCCGGCCTGAGGGCCAAGCAACCGACGAGCACCAAGGTCGAGTCATGACTGCCACGCCCGGCCTCCCGGCCGCACCCGCAGACGGGTCTCACCCGCTGCCCGCTGACACCTACCGGGGGCAGGTCGTCCTCGTCACCGGTGGGGGGACGGGTCTGGGACTCGCCATCGGGCAGGAGTTCGCTCGCCTCGGGGCCACGGTCGCGGTTGCCAGCCGGGACGCCACCCATCGAGCAGCGGGGGTGGCGGCCATGGACGCTGTCGGTGGTCGGGGGCTCGACGTCGCACTCGACGTGCGTGACCCCGACGCCATCGAGGCCGCCTTCGATGCCTGCGAGGCCACGGCCGGTCCCGTGGACGTCCTGGTCAACAATGCGGCCGGGAACTTCCCCGTCCCGGCCGAGGACCTCAGCCCGAACGGGTGGCGGGCCGTCACCTCGATCGTCCTGGACGGGACGTTCCTCATGTCACGTGCCTTCGCGCGGCGGCACCTCGCCGCGAACACGGGCGGGAGCATCGTCAACGTCGGGGCCTCCTACGCATGGACGGGCGGCCCCGGGTTCGCGCACTCGGCGGCGGCCAAGGCCGGCGTGAAGAACCTGACCGAGACGCTCGCCGTGGAGTGGGCGCCGTACGGCCTCCGCGTGAACGGCTTGGTGCCCGGCCTCTTCCCCCACGCCGACGAGGTGGAGGCGATCCGGGAGGTCCCCGGCCGCGGCGAGCGCGAGGACGACCGCTCCCCCGGGCTGCGCGCTGGCCAACCACGTGAGTTGGGCTGGGCTGCCACCTTCCTGTGCTCGCCATGGGCCTCCTACATCACCGGCCACACCCTGGTCGTCGATGGGGCGAACTGGCAACGGCGTGAACTCCTGCGCGCCCCGTTCGCACCCATCCGCGAGCAGTTGGGGCGTCCGCCGTTCGGAGAGGGCTGAGCAGTACGGTCCCTCGGCACCAGCCTGGAGCAGCCGTGGAACCCGTCTACACCCCGATCATCGGGACGACGCTGACCCTGTTTCGCGTCATGGGCTGGGACCTGACGGTCACCGGCCTCGAGCACATTCCGCGCACAGGCGGAGGCGTCGTCGCGACCAACCACGTCGGGCACCTCGACTTCACGTTCGTCGGAGCGTCGATCCGGAGGGTGGACAAGCGACTGCTCCGGTTCCTGGCCAAGCAGGAGACCTTCGACCATCGCGTCACCGGTCCCCTCATGCGAGGCATGAAGCACATCCCGGTCGATCGTGCGGGCTCCGCGGCCGAATCGATGCTTGCTGCCGAGGCCGCGCTTCGTGCCGGAGAGCTCATCGGCATGTTCCCGGAGTCCACCATCAGCCGCTCCTTCGTCCCGCTGCCCGGCAAGACCGGCGCCGCACGCATGGCCATGGACACCGGGACGCCCTTGATCCCGGGCATCGTCTGGGGCAGCCAGCGACTGTTCACCAAGGGACGCCCGCGCAACCTGCAACGGGGCATCCCGATCACGGTCGACTTCGGCGCCCCGATCGACACCACGCCCGGTCGCGACCCCCAGGACGTGACCGACGAGCTCATGACGACGATCACGGCCATGATTGACCGTGCCCAGCGCAGCTACCCCGACCAGCCGGCAGGCGATGGCGACCGCTGGTGGCTCCCTGCCCACCTCGGCGGGAGCGCACCCACGCCGGAAGACGCCGCTGCGATGGCCGCCCAGGAAGCGGCGGACCGACGCGCACGCCGGGCGGCTCGCGAGGCCGGCACGGCCTGAGCTCCCCCGCCGGAGCTACGGCGTCTCGGCACGTGCCGCCTTGGTCGCGAGATAGCCCGGCGAAGCCATGAGCGCAGTCTGCGACAAGAGCTCACGGTCGAGCGTGGCCTCGATGGCGGGGCTCGCCAGGGACCGGATCGTGTCGAGGGAGAGCCGGACGGCCATCGGTGAACGCTCGGCGATTTGGCGTGCGACGCTGGTCACCACCTCGTCGAGTTCGTCCCCGGGAACGACCCGCGAGACGAGGCCGTGCGTGAGGGCCTCGTCGGCGGTCAGCACGCGGCCGGTCAGGACGAGGTCGCTGGCCAGGCCGTGCCCGGCCATCTGGAACAACCGGGCGGTGCCGGCCGAGTCGCAGAGCACGCCGTGCGCCACCTCAGGCAGGCGCATGCGCGTGCCCTCAGCGGCGACCCTCAGGTCGCACAACAACGCCCGCTCGAAGGATCCACCGATGACCCAGCCCTTGAGCGCAGCGATGATCGGCTTGTCCATGGTGAACAGCAGCCGCGTACGGGCGTGACCTGCAGCGATGTAGTCGAAGTCACTGATGCCGCCCGGGCGCTTGCCCAACTCGGCCATGTCGCGGCCGGAGGAGAAGCTTGGGCCCTCGCCCCGCCACACGACCACGCGGACGTCGTCACGGTCACGGGCGTCCTCGAAGGCGGCCCACATCGCCGCGTCCTGCGCGTCCGAGAAGGCATTGTGCCGATCGGGACGGTTCAGGCTGATGGTCGCGACGCCATCGGTCACGTCGAACAGGACGGGGTCGGACACGGGCACCCCTTGCAGTGTCGGGCCTGCCCGGCAACCTAGGCGAAAGTGGTAGAACACGTTCCAGTTTCCGTCGCCAAATGGGGCGGAACGACAGTCCTGGGGAGGGCAAGCATGTTGGACGGAGAAAATCTCTGGGACCTCGTGGAGCGTCGTGCGAAGGCCACCCCCGACGGGGAGATGGCCGTCGACCAGCGCGGACGCCGCATCACGTTCCTCGAGTTCCGCGATCGTGCCGAAGCTGCCGCCGCCGGGCTGCACGCCCAGGGGGTCGAGGCCGGAGACGTCGTCTCGTGGCAACTCCCCAGCACCATCGAGTCCTTGACCCTGACCGCGGCGCTTCGCCGACTCGGGGCGATCCAGAACCCCATCCTGCCGATCTATCGCGACCGTGAGGTCGGGTTCATCGTCAAGCAGGCGAAGCCCACCACGCTCATCGTGCCCGCGGACTTCGGTGGCTTCGACTTCGCCGAGATGGCCACGCGCCTGACCGAGGACACGCTGACCTCGGTGCGGATCCTGGGGGACGACCTTCCCCAGGGCGACACGGCCGATCTGCCCGCGCCCCCGACCGACGCGATGACCACCGACGCGGACGTCCGCTGGATCTTCTACTCCTCGGGGACCACCGCGGACCCGAAGGGCGCCCAGCACGCAGACATCGCCCCGCGTACCGCGGCGGTCGGCATGGCCAAGGCCATGGACCTTCGCGAGGACGACCGCGTTGCCTTCGTCTTCCCGATCACGCACATCGGCGGCGTCACGTGGCTCTGGGCGGCCCTCGCGACGGGCTGCACCCTGATCCTGGATGTGGCGTTCAACCCGGCCACGACGATCCCCCTGCTGCAGCGCGAGGGCGTCACGCAGGCCGGGGCAGCGACCTACTTCCACCAGATGTACCTGGCCGCCCAGGCGGCGCTTCCAGCTGGCGAGTCGTTGTTCCCGGACGTTCGCACGTTCCCCGGAGGCGGGTCGTCAAAGCCGCCGCAACTGCACTTCGACCTCAAGGAGAAGATCGGCGGCTCCGGGGTCCTGTCGGGCTACGGCCTGACCGAGGCACCGATCCTGACCATGGCCCGCGTGACCGACTCCGACGAGGAACTCGCACACTCCGAGGGCAAGCCCGTCCCCGGGGTGGAGCTGCGCCTGGTGACGCTCGAAGGAACGGACGCTGCCGTGGGCGAGGAGGGTGAGCTCCGAGCCAAGGGGCCCCAGGTCACGCGCGGCTACCTCGACTCCTCGCTCGATGCGCAGGCCTTCGACGGCGACGGTTGGTTCCGCTCCGGCGACCTTGGCGTCCTCGATGCCAGCGGCAACCTGCGGATCACCGGACGCATCAAGGACGTCATCATCCGCAAGGGTGAAAACATCTCGGCCAAGGAGGTCGAGGACCTCCTCTTCCTGCACCCGGCCGTGGCCGACGTCGCCGTCGTGGGGATCGCCGACGACGCCCTCGGCGAGCGCGCCTGCGCCGTCGTCGTGACCGCTGACGGATCCGACCCCCTGGACTTCGACGCCATGTCCGCCCACCTGCGCGGCGAGGGTCTCATCACGCGGAAGCTGCCCGAACAACTCGAGCACCTCGACGCGCTGCCGCGCAACCCGACGGGCAAGGTGCTCAAGTTCAAGCTCCGCGAGCAGTTCGCGAAGAACTGACCCCGCCGAGCACCCCCGGACACTTCATGCCCACGACACTGGCCGTACTCGCCGGCCTGGCGGTCGTCGCCTTCGTTCTGCTCGGTCGCACCATGGGTTGGCTGCGTCGGCCGCCTCGCCCGGTGCAGGCCGACCTTTCGGGTCAGGTCATCGTCGTCACCGGCGCAAACTCCGGGATCGGCAAGGTCACCGCCGGAGCCCTGGCATCGCTGGGTGCCCACGTCGTGCTCGCGTGCCGTTCGGTCGAGCGCGGGGCAGCCGCCGCCGCCGAGCTCGTCGACCAGGACCGCGACCGGAGCATCGAGGTCCTTCGGCTCGACCTGTCCGATCTCGACGACGTTCGCCGCTTTGCCGCCGAGGTGCTCGAGCGTCACGATCGGCTCGACGTCCTGGTGAACAACGCCGGCCGCGTCGTCGGAGCGCGGGAGCTCTCCGCGCAGGGCCACGAGCAGACGCTCGCAACCAACCACCTCGGCCCGTTCCTGCTCACGCAGCTGCTGCTCCCGCGGCTGCAGGCGTCCGCCCCGTCGCGGATCGTCAACGTCGCGTCCACCGCTCATCGCCAGGGCGCCATCGACCTCGCCGACCTGCAGTGGGAGCAGCGCGACTATGCAGCGCTGACGGTCTACTCGGCCTCGAAGTTGGCCAACGTCCTGACGACCCGGGCCCTCGCACGCCGAGCCGACGGGTCCGGCGTGGCCGTCAACTGCGTGCATCCCGGCACGATCCGCAGTGGCTTCGGTGGCGACGGCGACGGTCCCCGCTGGATGCAGCTGCTGCTGCCGCTGGCCCGGTGGACCTTCCGGACGCCGGAACGCGGCGCCGACTCGTCGGTCTGGCTTGCGGCCTCCCCGGATGCGGCGGAGTTGCAGGGCGCGTATGTCGTCGACCGACGAGTGCGCCAGCCCTCGGCCATGGCACGAGACCAGGAGCTCGCGGACCGGTTGTGGCGCTCCAGCGAGGAGCTCGTCCGCCCCTCCGGATCATCCAACTCCTGACAGTGCTGTGCCGGCGCGCGGCGTGCGTGTCGATCTGACGAGGCCGGGGCATCGTTCGCGAGCCACCACTCCTCCCACCGGAGCCTTCCGTCATGCCTGACCTGCCCGGAAACCCCCCACCCGATCCGCGCACCACTCCTGACGGAGACGACGCAACGTCGCCGTCCGCCACTGCCGAGGCCGGCGCGGCAGCGACCGGTGGCGGCGCCCTCGGCACGCTCGGAGCGAAGGGCCGCCAGTTCGGGACCTGGTTCCGTGGGACCTCCCGACCCAAGCAGGTCGCCCTTGCCGGGACCGCAGGCATCCTCGCGCTGGGCGCGTTGCTGCCGGCCGTCGGCCTCGGCGACGAGATGCTCGCGTTCGTGGGCGAGACCGTCTTCCGCGTCGGCGACCTGCCCGACGTCGATGCTGCCGCCGAGCGCACGGAGGTGCTCGACCGCGACGGCGAACTCATCGGCACCTTCTCCGGCCCCGAGAACCGCGTTTCCGTCCCGCTCGACACCGTGCCGGAACACCTCGTCGCGGCGGTCCTGTCGACCGAGGACCGGAACTTCTTCGAGCACGAGGGTGTCTCGATCTCCGGCATTGCCCGCGCCATGGTGCGCAACGTCCTCGCCGGCGGTGTCGAGCAGGGCGGTTCGACCATCACCCAGCAGTACGTCAAGAACGCACTGCTGACCTCCGAACGCTCCTTCGACCGCAAGATCACCGAGGCCACCTGGGCCGTCCGGATCGAGCAGGAGATGGACAAGGAGGAGATCCTGCGTCGCTACCTCGACATCGTCTATCTCGGTGACGGGACGTACGGCGTCGGCGCCGCAGCCAACTACTGGTTCAACAAGGACGTCAGCGAACTGACGGTCGCGGACAGCGCGCTGCTGGCCGGGATGATCCGTGCACCCGAGGCCAACAACCCTGCCCAGGAGCCCGACACCGCCCAGGAACGCCGCGACATCGTCCTGACCCAGATGGTCGACGTCGGAGCCATCACCGAGGCCGAAGCCGAGAAGGCTCGCGCGACGCAGGTCGTGGCGCAGCTCGACATCACCCCCCTGCAAGGACCTGAGGGGCCGGCCCACGGCTTCTTCACCGAGTACGTCAAGCAGGTGCTCCTGGGCAGCGACCTGCTGGGCAAGGACCGTGACGAGCGCGCACAGGCCCTCTTCGGCGGCGGCCTGCAGATCACCACCACCCTCGACAGCCGCATGCAGAAGATCGCCGAGGCCACGCTGGCCGAGCACCTGACGGATCCCCTGGCGGACCCGATGGGCGGCATCGTGTCCGTCGAACCCTCGACCGGCGCCGTGCGGACCATGGCCATGGGACCCAAGGCCTTCGGTCTCTGCCGCGACGAGTCGGGCGAGTGCACGACGACCACGGTGAACCCGCTGGCACCCGGGATGGGCTCACCGGGCCGCCAGGTCGGGTCTGCCTTCAAGCCGATCGTCACGGCCGCCGCCCTCGCTGGAGGTGCCTCGACTTCCTGGCACACCCCGGTGGACTCCGGCCAGCAGATCCCCGGGTGCGGCGACTACCGACCCAAGAACTATGACGGGTCGGGTGGCGTCGAGGACATGGCCTCGGCCCTCGCGGAATCCAACAACGTCTTCCACGTCAAGTTGGCGGTGGACACCGGCCTCGGCGAGGTGGTCAAACTCGCCAGTGACCTCGGCATCAGTCGCGACCTCGAGCCCAACTGCTCGCTGGCCCTCGGGTCCGCCGAGATCCACCCCCTCGACATGGCCATCGCCTACGCAACCTTCGCCAATGGTGGTGTCCGATGCGATGCCCAGGTCATCGTCAGCATCACCGACCGGAAGGGCGAGGTGCTCGATGAGCCCGAACCCGAATGCGACCGGGTCCTGGACGAAGAGGTCGCGGACGCCGTGACCACGATGCTCCGGGGCGTCGCCGATGGCGGCACCGCCAAGAGCGCTGGCATCGGACGACCGATCGCGGCGAAGACCGGGACGACCAACGACAACATCGATGCCTGGCTGGTCGGCTTCACCAAGGAGTTGAGCACCGCCACGTGGGTCGGCTTCGAGCTCCCCAAGCCCATGGAGGGCATCCTCGGCTACCGCTCCATCTCTGGCGGCACGCTGCCGGCCAAGATGTGGGCCCAGTTCATGTCCGGTGCCCTCGACGGCATCGAGTCCGCCGATCTGGCACGCGTCAAGCTGGCCCGTTACTCCATGCCGGAGTGCCCTCCGCCACCGGCCCGGCCGGAGCCCTCACCCACGGATGCCGTGCCGCCACCCACCGGTGACGAGGGTGCGCCGACGGAGCTCCCGACGCCGGCTGGTGACGACCCCGAAGCCACCGCGTTCGCCGGCGCCCAGGCAGAGCCCAAGGAGTCCTCGACACCTGCCGAGAGCATGCCCGAGGGCTTCGACCCGGTGAACTCCACCTGGGACACCGACACCGACGGCGACGACTTCGCCAAGGGCGACCAACCGGAGCAGTGCACGCCGGTGGCCCCGCCGGAGGCGTACGCCAGCCCCGAGCCCCAGCCGTCGGCGAGCCCCTCCGCCTCGACCTCTCCGAGCCAGAGCCCGTCGGCATCCGAGTCGACCACCGATGGCCCGTCGGAGCCGTCGTCCTCACCCTCACCCAAGCCGTCGTCCTCGCCTTCGGCGGAGCCGTCGTCCACACCGAGCCCCGAGCCGTCACCGACGGCCTCGGAGCCCCAGCCGGAGCCCAGTCCGACCACTTCCGAAGCGACGGGCGGCGCCTGACCCGTGGCATCTGAGCCCGACGACGTCGCCCCGCCCGAACCCGTCGTCCACGTCGACTGGGGGCAACTTCGTCGTTGGACGCACCGACACCGCCAGGGCTTGCTGAACGGCTCGCTCTGGCTGTTCGCGGCGGCGTTGTCGGCGCTCCCGATCTTCGGCCTGTCGGACGAGCTCCTGGCCTTCACCGGAGAGCGTGTGTTCGGTGTCGACGATCTCCCCGCGGTCGTCGCACCCGACGAGCGCACCACGGTCTACGACGCCGAGGGCACCGCCATCGGTCACGTCACCGGCGCCGAGAACCGTCGCAGCGTGCGTCTCGACGAGATCCCTTCGGTCCTGCGACGCTCGATCATCGCCACGGAGGACACCAACTTCTGGCGCCACGAGGGCGTCGACGTGGGCGGGATCATGCGCGCCGCCGTGGTCAACGTGATGAACCTCCGGGTCAAGCAGGGTGGATCCACGATCACCCAGCAGTACGTCAAGAACGCCCTGCTGACGTCCGAACGCTCCTTCGAGCGCAAGATCACCGAGGCCACCTGGGCCGTGCGCCTCGAACAGCAGATGGAGAAAAACGAGATCCTCGAGCGCTACCTGAACCTCGTCTACCTGGGTGATGGCAACTACGGGGTCTCCGCCGCGGCCGAGTACTGGTTCGGCATCCCAGTCACCGACCTCGACCTGAGCCAGAGCGCCCTGTTGGCCGCGATGATCAAGGCGCCCGAGACGCTGGACCCCGCGACCAACGGCGAGGCTGCTGGGGCCGCACGCGACCGGGTCATCGACCGACTCCTGGATCTGACCTGGATCACCGCTGAGGAGGCCGCCGAGGCCAAGGGCGTGATCCTCGCGAACCAGATCGACGTGACCCCGCTCCCCCGACCAGAGAAGCCGCTCTTCGTCGACATGGTCACGCGGATGCTGCTGGAGGACGAGCGGCTCGCGCCGACCCGCGAGGAGCGGGTCGCCGCCCTCTTCGGTGGCGGGCTGCAGATCCAGACCACCCTCGACCCGCGACGCCAGGAGCACGCCGAGGCCGTCGTTGCGTCCGCGGTCGACGACCCAGCGAACGATCCGATGGTCGGCATC
>CBDTZE010000013.1:0-14765 GCA_965364815.1 uncultured Nitriliruptoria bacterium
AGACGGTCCGGCGCGACCCGCCCCCGGCACCCGATGAGCCACCTGGCCGCATCAGTCCCGAGGTCGTGCGCAACCTGATCGCTGTGCTGGCCCTCATCGGGGTGGCCTTCCTGTCCTTCTGGAACGTGCACCTCACGGCAGTCCGTCAGGCGCTGGTCCTTTCGTTGGACGAACGTGGGGCCGTGCTGGACACGCTGGTCGAGGGTGAGCTCCTCGAACCCCAGATCTTCGTGCGCGGGATGGAGGCGCTCGTTGCGCTCGACGGCGGTGAGGTGGCCGTTGATGCGTCCGGTGTTCCGCAGGTCCTCTCCGACCGGCGCGTCGTTCTGTGGAGCGTCGACGCAGATGGGGAACACCGGGTGCTGGCCCAGGTCGGACCCGCTGGTGCACCCGATGGGCGCGTGGTCCTGCACGTGGAGGGCGTGACGGGCGAGCGAGTCCTGCTCACGCTGGAGTCCTTCCCGGTCGGCGTCACGCCGCAGGGCACGGTCGTGCTGTCGGCCGAACTGCCGACGGACGCGCGAAACGCGGGCTGAGTTGCGACACGTCCGGCGCTTGCCCCGGGGTGGCCTGCTCGTGGTGGCGCTCGTGGGGTGGCAAGCTCGACCCAAGACGGAGAGGAAGCCATGAACTCCACGGCCAGGTCGGTGGCGGCGCTCGCCTCGGCGGGGACCGGAGCGCTGGTTGTCTGGGGCGGCCGCAAGGTCGCTGAGCAGCGCCAGCGTCGCCTCGATCGACTGGCGCTTCGCCCCGACGCGGTCGGTCTCATGGCGCAGACCGTCCAGTTGACGTCCGTCACCGGGAGCCCTCTGCACGCGTGGTGGGTCGAGGGGCGTCCGGGCGCACCCGCCGTGCTGGTCGTGCACGGCTACGCGTCCCACGCGGGGGATCTGCTGCAGGTCGCGCCCGCCCTGGTCGCGGCCGGCATGTCCGTCCTGCTGCTGGACCTGCGCGGTCACGGTCGCAGCGCCTGGGAGGGCCGGCCCACACCGCAGGTCTTCGCCGAGGACCTCGAGGTCGGCCTCGACTGGCTTGCGGCGAACGAACTGGTCGGAGCGGTCGCGCTGCTGGGCCACTCGATGGGCGGCTCGGCGGTGATCCGGGCCGCGGCGCGTCATCCCGAGGTCCAAGCCGTGGTGGCCGTGGCCGCGGTCGCCGACCCCACGCTGACGGCGATCGGTGTGTGGCCAGCGGGAGTCAACAAGGTCTTGATGGATCGCATGGCCCGGCGCACGGGGATCGACCCTTCCGTCAACTTCGCGCGCAACGTCATCGGACTGCTGGACATCCCGGTGCTGCTGGTGCATGGCGAGCTCGACCGAGTCGTGCCCGTGCGCCACGCTCATGTGCTCAAGAAGGCCCAGCCCAACGCCGAGCTCCTCGTGCTCCCGGAGGCCAACCACTCGGACCTCGACCTTTTCGCCGAGGCCTTCCCGACCGTGGTCGGCTTCCTGCGCCGCGAACTCGTCGCGTCGTCGGGCTGACGTGGGTCTCCTCGACCCGGCACCACCGCACTGGGATCCCGAGCAGTGGCCCGACCTGCCGTTCGAACAGCGGGTTCGTCTCGCCTGTGAGGACTGGGCGCTTCGCGGCTTCGGCGTCCCGGCCGTCGGTTACCTCTTCTACCTGGTGAAGTTGGCCGCTTTCGTCGGTGGCTTCCTGTGGATCGCATCGGCCACCCCGTCACTGGGGGGTGTGGCGGACTGGCGTGGCTGGTGGGCGGACCCACTGGCCCTGCAGAAGGCCGCGCTCTGGACGATGCTCTGGGAGGGCCTGGGGCTCGGTGCAGGAAGCGGCCCGCTGACGGCTCGGTACCTGCCGCCGGTGACGGCGTTCGTGCACTTCGCCTGGCCGGGGACGACCCGACTGCCGCCCTGGCCGCGCCTGCCGGGAACCGACGGGCACCTCCGACGCCCCGTGGACGCTGCGCTCTACGTCGCGCTCGTCTTGGTGCTCGGCCGAGCGCTGCTGTCGGCCGCGCTGTCCGCGGGGGAGTTGCTCCCGATCCTGGTGTTGCTGTCGAGTCTGGGCCTGCGCGACCGGACGGTGTTCCTCGCCTTCCGCTCCGAGCACTACCTGACGGCCGTGGTCATCGGGCTGTTCCCGGCGGATGTCCTGCCGGGGTTCAAGGTCCTGATCCTGGCGCTCTGGTTCGGGGCGGCATCCAGCAAGCTCAACCACATCTTCCCGACCGTCGTTGCGGTCATGCTCTCGAACAGCCCGGTCCACCGTCTTCGGGCCTTCCGCAAGGCGCTCTATCGCTCGTATCCCGACGATCTGCGCCCGTCGTCCATGGCGACCTGGATCGCCCACACGGGCACGATCGTGGAGTACGGCTTCCCGATCCTGCTGCTGACCACCAGTGGGACGGCGCGCACGGTCGCGCTGATCCTCATGGTCGGGTTCCACTGCAACATCATCGCGTCCATGCCGGCGGGCGTGCCGATCGAGTGGAACGTCCTGTTCATCTACACGGCGCTGGCGTTGTTCGGTGAGCACGCGGCGATCTCGCCGCTGGACGTCGGGTCACCTTTGTTGGCCGTCATCCTGCTGGTGGTGCTGGTCGGGATCCCGGTGCTGGGGAACCTGTTCCCGGACCGGATCTCGTTCCTGCCGTCGATGCGGTACTACGCCGGCAACTGGCCGTGGAGCATCTGGCTGTTCACCCCCTCAGCGCTGGCCACGTTCGAGGACCGCGTCCAGAAGGTCGCCCCGGACGTCGTCGCACAGGCGGAGCGTCTTTATGCCCCGACCGTCGTGACGACGTTGGTTGCCCGTGCCCTGGCGTTCCGCTCCATGCACCTCCCGGGCCGCGCCCTGCAGGTGCTGCTGCCCCATGCCGTCGCGGACGCCCCGGGGGAGACGTTCGACGACCGCCTCGACACCTACCTGATGCGCGAGGGCGAGATCGTCGGCGGCGTGGTGCTGGGGTGGAACTTCGGGGACGGGCACCTGCACCAGGAACAGCTCATGGCGGCACTCCAGGCGCAGTGCGATTTCGCGCCGGGCGACGTGCGCGGCATCTTCGTGGAGTCCCACGCGATCCACCGCCCCACGCACCACTGGCGGATCGTCGACGCCCATGACGGTCTGCTCCTCGAAGGTGACCTCGCCGTGAACGACCTGCGCGACCTCCAACCCTGGCCGACCGAGGCCAGCCACGACGTGCCACTGGGCCTGCGCCATGGCTGACCCCTGGGACGTCATCGTCGTCGGCTCCGGCCCCAACGGCCTGGCCGCGGCGATCACCGCAGCCCGGGCCGGACGACGCGTCCTGGTCGTCGAGGCAGAGACGACCGCGGGTGGCGCCGCACGATCGGCGGAGTTGACGCTGCCCGGCTTCGTCCACGACCTGGGGTCGGCCGTCCATCCCCTGGGCGTGGGCTCCCCGTTCTTCCGCAAACTCGGGCTGGAACAGTTCGGGTTGGAGTGGGTCACGCCCCCGGCCTCGGCAGCCCATCCGCTGGACGGCGGTCGCGCCGGCATCGCCTGGAAGGACCTTGACCGGACGGTCGAGGGGTTGGGCGTCGACGGGCCTGCGTACCGGGCAACCTACGAACCGCTCGTCCGTCGGTTCGACGACCTGCTGGACTTCGCGCTCCATCCGCCGCTGCGCTGGCCTCGCGCCCCGCTGACGGTGGCGTCGTTCGGACTGCGGTCGCTGGTCCCGGCTGCGACCTTCGCGCAGCGTCGCTGGCGTTCGGACGAGGCCCGGGCGTTGTTCGGCGGCCACGCCGTGCACTCGATCCTTCCGCTGACCCGCCCCATGACGTCGTCGTTCGGCCTGCTCTTCGGAGCGTCCGCCCACGCGGTTGGCTGGCCCTTCCCACGAGGCGGCGCCCAAGCGATCACGGACGCGTTGGTCGCTTGCCTGGAGTCGTTGGGTGGCCAGGTGCAGACCGGCACACCCGTCACGTCCCTCGACGATCTGCCGGCACACCGATCCGTCCTGCTCACGCTCACGCCGAGGCAGGTGCTGCGCGTCGCGGGTGAGCGCTTCGATCCCGGATTCCGTCGCAGCCTCGCGAACTTCCGCTACGGGCCCGGAGCACACAAGGTCGACTGGGCACTGTCTGGTCCGATCCCCTGGACCAACCCCGACGTCCGCCAGTCGGCGACGGTCCACGTCGGTGGGACGCTCGCCGAGATCACGGCCGCCGAGGCCATCGTCGCCAAGGGCGGCGTGGCAGACCGGCCCTTCGTGCTGGTCGCCCAGTACGGCGCCTGGGACGACAGCCGGGCACCCGGTGACGGCCACACGGCCTGGGGGTACTGCCACGTCCCGAATGGCTCGGACGCCGACATGCTGGATCGCATCGAGGCCCAGATCGAACGCTTCGCGCCCGGCTTCGGTGACCTCATCCTCGAGCGTCGGGTGACGACCCCGGCAGGCCTCGAGGGACAGAACGCCAACCTGGTCGGTGGTGACATCGGCGGCGGCAGTTACGGCGGCACACAGGTCATCGGACGCCCGCGCCTGCACTGGGACCCGTACGGGACGCCCGACCCGACCATCTTCCTCGGGGGGGCGTCGACGTGGCCCGGTGCCGGTGTGCACGGCATGGCCGGGCACAACGCCGCGCTGCGCCTGCTGGACCGGGTCTTCGTGTGAGCCAGCAGGACGCCCGGCGCGGTGCGTTGCTGGTCGTGCTCGCTGCCCTGCTGTGGGCCGCGATCGGACTGCAGGCCCGCCCCTTGCTGGATCGTGGGGTCGATCCGGCGACCATCGCGTTCTGGCGTGCCGCGATCGGCGGACTCCTGTTCGTCGTCCAGGCGGCGGTGACGGGCCAGTGGCCGCGCCAGGGTCGCGGCACCCTGGTCGCGTTCGGGGTCTTCGGGATCGGGGCGTTCTACCTGGCCCTCCCCGCAGCGATCGAGGCAGGTGGCGTGTCCCTTGCCTGGCTGCTGCTCTACACCGCGCCCGCGTGGGTGGCCCTCGGGGCTCCCGCGTTGCTCGGGGAGTCCTCCGACCGGCGCACGCTGCGCCTGGTGGGCATCACCGTGGTCGGGATCGCCCTGGTCGCCACGGGTGGCGGGGCAGGCATCACGGTGTCAGCCAGCGCCCTGGGCTGGGGGCTGTTGGCAGGGATCTCCTATGCAAGTTGGTACTTCGTGACGCAGCGAGCTGGCACCGGGCCGGTCGCCACGGGAGCGCTGGCACTGCCGGTCGGCGCCCTGGTCCTGGCGCCGTTCGCGTCGTGGCCGGGTTCGGACCCCACGACCTGGCTTCTGCTGGTCGGCCTGGGCGTGGCGAGCACCTGGTTGCCGGCGCTGGCCTACTACCGAGGCATCGCGACACTGCCGGCGGCTCGGGCCTCCGTCCTGGCCACCGTGGAACCCGTCGCGGCGATGGCCTTCGCGTGGGTCGTGTTCGGCGAACGCCTGGGCCTGGTCGCACTCCTCGGTGCAGCACTGGTCCTGTCAGGGGCGATGGCGGCGGCCCTGCGACGATCCTGAGTCGGCTGAGGTCAGATCGATGGTCGTTCGTCTGTGCGCTGCGGGCCGTTGCCGCGTAGGGTTTGCTTCGTCGGGCACCAGGCTCGGCACGAGGGGTGGCCGCCCCGAAGCACGATCCGGCCCGCCACGGCAACGAAGGTTGCCGACCGGCGCGGTCAACGGCTCGCCCCCGGTGGAGACATCGGCTGGCAAGCACCCGGGTGGCGGCCCCAGGGGCGCATGCACAACGCGTGCGTCATGGACCAGCGCGGTGGCAGACGTGACGTCTGCGGCCGCGGCGGCTGTCGCACCAGGAGTTCGACGATCCGTACCCCCAGGAATCCCGACTCGGTGTCGCCCGCCGAGTTCGAGGAACTTGCCCACCAGCATCTCGACGGCGTGGCGTCCGACGAGGACGCCGCCTTTCTCGAGGCGAACGTCGGGCGTTGGGCCGAAGCCCTCGACCGTCTGCTCGACGACGTCGAGGACGCGATCGACCACGCCCGCAAGACGGTCACCGGTGCGGAGCGCGAACTGGTGCTCAGCGACTACTTCGCGGACTACGACCGGATCGACGACGTCCTGACGCGACTCGCCGGCCCACCCCCGGGTCAGGCGCAGGAGCGCAGCACCAGCGAGCGCCCCGCGAAGAACACGGGCAAGCGCAGTGAGCCGGCCGCAGATGTGCAGCAGGATCGCGGGCGGCAGGATGAGCCGGACGAGCCCGAAGATCTCGAGCCCGGTGTCGTGCAGTTGCAGCTGTCCTGGGCCGACGGGCATCTGCTGGCATGGGCTGGCGGTCGTAACGCCGAGCCAGAGAACGCCAAGCAGGTCATCGAGCGACTGACCGCTGCGGGCTCCAGCCCCAACGGCTGGGTCGAGCACGATCCCGTCACCCTCCCCGACGGGCAGAAGGCGGAGACCGTCAGGGCTCCCGTCGAGTCCACGCTGGGTTGGCTGGTCTCGGTGGCCGGGTCCGCCCAGGACGAGACCGTCGCGCCCAGCGTGACCTGGATGGGTCTCGTCGCCGCGCTGGCCGTGCGACTCGTTGCGCGTGGTCGGATGATCCCGCAGCTCGACAAGGTGTCGACCTCGTCCATCAGCGGCGGCAAGGGTGCCAACCAGGGGTGGGGCTTCGCGGTCCGCTGGACCCCGGCCCTGATCGACCACGACGAGTTGACCCGCCTCTCGCGGGCACTGCCCGGTGCGGTCTCCGTGCTGGAGCAGCGCCGCGATGCCCGCACGGTCTGCCGCTCGGTGCTGACCGCCTTTGTGGACGCCATCTGTCGCGACGCCGCACGCCGGTTCGAGGTCCCCGCCCCCCCGCCCAAGCCGCGTTCCGCGTCCGAGGTCTCCGAGGCCGTGCTGGCTCGCCTCGACGGCCAGCCGTTCGAGGCACCGAACCAGCACGGCGCGGAGCTGTCGCGCAACCTGCAGGGCTGGGCCAAGCCCGTACTCGGCACGTCCAAGCTGCAGTTGATCATCCGCCTCGACCCGCCCGACGACGGCAACGCCTGGTACCTGGCCGCCTACGCCCCCGACAACAACGGGAAGTTGGAGGCCGTCGACGCAGCCATGTCCAACGCCTCCAACGCGCGGCGCGACACCATCAAGCGCCAGCTGGAGCGACTCGAGGCGCTGTACGAGCCGTTCGACCGTGGCAAGGCCAAGCGACGCGGCGAGGTCATCCTCAGCCAGGACGAGGCCTGGGCGCTCATGACGGTCCAGGGTCGCATGCTCGGAGCCGCCGGCTTCGAGGTCCGGGTCCCGCCACTGCGCCGCAGGAAGGCCAAGGCCGGGCTCAAGATGACCGCCTTCGGCTCCGCCGGAGAGTCCGTCGTCGGCGCGCAGCAGTTGACGACCGTGCAGTGGTCCGCCGTCTTCGACGACGTGGAGCTCACCGCCGAGGACATTCGTCGCCTGGCCAACGAGTCACGGCCGCTGGTCAAGTCCCACGGCCGCTGGGTCGAGGTCGACCACGCCGACCTCGAAGCCGCCGCTGCCGCCCTCGCGGAGCGCGCCAAGAAGACGCAGTTCACCGGCGCCGACATGCTGCGCCACGCGCTGGGCCTCGAGGAGTCACCGCTCGCCGGCGGCTTCCAGGTCTCCGGTGAGGGCTGGGCCGCCGAGCTCATGCAGTCGGCGCGCAACATCCCGGACAGCCCGACCACCACGCCCGAGGGCTTCAAGGGTGAGTTGCGCAGCTACCAGGCCGACGCCCTCGCGTGGCTCGGCTTCCTCGACGGCGCTGGCCTCGGTGGCTGCCTGGCGCTCGACATGGGCCTGGGCAAGACGCCGACCATGCTGGCCCACCTCGCACTCTCGACCGAGCACGGCCCAGCGCTGGTCATCGCCCCGCCTGCGGTTGTCGGCAACTGGGCATCCGAGGCTCGCAAGTTCGTCCCGGGCCTGCGCGTGCTGGTCCACCACGGACAGGACCGTGCCGAAGGCTCACGGATCGCCAAGGAGATCGGCAAGGTCGACCTGGTCATCTCCACGTATGGCACCGCGGTCCGCGACATCGGGCACCTCGACGAGATCGCCTGGGGCAAGGTCGTGCTCGACGAGGCCCAGGTCATCAAGAACCACACCAGCGAGACCGCCCAGCAGCTTCGCCGACTCAACGCACGCACCCGGGTGGTGCTCACCGGCACGCCGATCGAGAACGGTCTCGGCGACCTCTGGTCGCTCATGGACTTCGTCAACCCGGGGCTGGTCGGCGAGCGTTCGACGTTCATCGCCCAGCTGAGTGCCGACAACGAGGACAAGCGCGGCGAGTCCGCCCTGCACACCCTCAACGGCGTGCTGGTCTTCCGTCGCACGAAGATGGAACCGGCCATCGCGGCCGAGTTGCCGGACCGCATCGACGAGTTGGACCACTGCCCGATGACGCCCGAGCAGATCGGGCTCTACCAAGCCGTCCTCGACGACCTGGTCAAGGAGACGGCCGACACCGACGCCCCGAAGAAGAAGGGCGCCGTGCTGGCCGCGATCACCGCGCTCAAGCAGATCTGCAACCACCCCGAGGCCTACAACGACGAGGGCGGCGAACTGGCCGGGCGTTCCGGCAAGCTGGCGCGACTCAACGAGATCGTCGACAACGTCTTCGCCAATGACGAGAAGGTGCTGATCTTCACGCACTTCGCGGCGTGGGGCGAGAAGCTGTCCAAGCACCTCACGGAACGGACCGGCGTCGACGTCGAGTGCTATCACGGCGGCCTGGCCCGGGGCGCGCGAGACAAGATGATCGAACGCTTCCAGGCCGAACCCGGCAAGGGCGCCCTGGTGCTGTCCCTGAAGGCCGGGGGTACGGGCCTGAACCTCACCGCCGCCAACCACGTCGTGCTCTACGACCGCTGGTGGAACCCGGCCGTCGAGGACCAGGCGCGTGACCGGGCCTGGCGCATCGGCCAGACCAAGACCGTCATCGCCCACCGCCTGGTCTGCCCGGGCACGGTGGACGAACGCGTCGAAGAGGTCGTGGCCGGCAAGCGTCAGATCGCCGACATGGTCCTGCCGAAGTCCAGCTCCGTCGGCGACCTCGATGCCAGTCAGTTGCAACGGGCCCTTGGCATCGACCAGAGCGCCGTGTTGACCGAGGACGACCTCGAGGAGGTGGTCTCGTGAGTGCTCGCAAACGCAGCCGTGGACGCAACCGCAATCGCAGCGACAGCGGCAACAGCGGCAACAACAACGCCAACCAGCAGGGCGGCGGGAACAAGGGCGGAGGCGGCAAGGGCAAGCGCCGCCGCGGCGGAGGCAGCCGTCGCCGCGAGGGTGCCGGATTCTGGGGAGACGTCGACAAGTTGCCACCGGCGCAGGCCGACATCCGGATCACGGTCAACCCCGACGCCGTTCCACGTTCGCTGGGACCGCCGCCGTTGACGGGTCACGAGAAGATCGCCACGCACTACTTCACGGCGATCTACGAGCGGGCGGTCACGACCGCCGGGGCGCTGGCCGCCGCCGGTGGCCTCATCGAACCCGACGACCTCGTCGAGGAACTCGGTGGCGAGGATTCTGACGACGACGACTGAGGTCGTCAGTCAGAACAGCGGTCGGTCCTCGGTTGCCGCGAAGTGGGCCGTGAGTTGGGACTCGTTCGCACCGGCCAGGACGGCGGCCTCGGCATGGCTGAAGCCGCCGTGGCGGACCAGGGCGATCGCGTTGACGAGGGAGCCCAGCCCTCGACGATTCTGGACGTGCTCGATGGCGATGACGAACTTCTCCGCCTCGGTGCCGGGCAGTTCACTGAGGGCTTCCGCCACGCGCTCGGCCTCGCCGGCAGGCAAGAACGAGCCGACGTAGGACTCCAGCTTGGTGCGCACGGTCAAGGGGTTGACGCCGACGGCGAGTTCCGCCTCCGGGGTCCTCGGGACCGTGACGACGGTGGAGACGGGCGCGGCTCGGTGGGCTCTCGGTGGGGCGAGCGGCGGTGGTGGCGCGGCCTGCTTGCGGATCCGGCCGAGGCTGAGCACCAGGCCGGCGGTGGTGAGGCCGATCACGGCCACGACCGCCAGGAGGCCAGCGGGGGACAGGCCCAACGGTTCCGCCGAGATGCTGCTGGTGAAGCCGCCCGGTCCTTCGTCGACGAAGCCCAACAACACGCCGGTGATGATGACGCCGTAGGCCATGGACGAGACCGAGCTGATCGCCAGCAGGGTGGCTCCCGTCGGCTGACGCACCAGTTGGTAGGCCATGAGCCCGGGGATGATGAACCCGATGGTGTCGCCGCTGGTCAGGCTCGGGACGATGTTGACCAGGGCGACGACGACGGTCATCTGCACGAAGATGCCCACCATCACGACCGAGGCGAACAGCCGTTTGCCGTAGAGGATGACGTACCGGCGAAGCAGGACGGTGAGCACGGCCGTGGCGGCCGTGACGACGGCGATGATCACCACACGCTCCGGGGTGGCGACCATCGCCAGGGCGAGCCAGCCGGGCGTGATCATGCCACCGGGGGAGAGGTTGGTCAGCAGGTAGCAGACGAGGCTGAACATGAGCCCGATGCCCAGGCCCAGTGCCGCGATCTCCGCACCGGTGCCGTTCACTGGTGCGCCCCGAGCTCTTCGAGTTCATGAAGCAGGGCCTCACCCTGGCCGTGAATGTTGCCGACGGCCACCAGCGAGGCCTCCCCGTCCACGTTGGTCAGGATCTCCCGGAGGATCTCGTCCCCGGAACGATCCAGGCCACCCAGATCGATCACGCGGCCCTTCCACGAGTTCGGAATGGTGGAACTCGCCGATCGCGTCGGGGCGCCGATGGTGTAGACGAGCTCAGCGTCGAGTTGGTCGACGATCTCACCCATCTGGCCATTGCGCTCGACGCGGTCGGGCCGGCAGTTGATGACGACGTGGATCGGCGGGCGGATGTGTGCGCCCTCGACCAGGCGCTTGTAGTTCATGACCGTCGAGTTGGGGTCGTTGGCGGCGAAGATGTTCGCGAACCGCAAGTGCTTGTCGCCGAGTTGGTAGCGCTCCACGCTCAGCACGCCGGGGTCTGGTGGGGCCTCGTACATCCCGCGCAGCGCGTCCTCGCGTGAGACGCCGACCAGCTCCGCGACGCGCAGGGCGATGGCCACGTTGTCCTTGAACGTGATCCAGCTGAACGGCTCCATCTCTTCGTCGGTGACGGTGTCTGGGTCGGCGAACTCCAGCTGGCAGCCGCGTCGCTCTGCCTCCTGGGCCAGGACGTGCCACTGCTCGGACTCTGCGGTCACGCAGATCCCGCCCTTCGGCATCGTCCGCGACAGGGAGCGTCCCACGTCCGTCAGGGTCGGGCCCATCTCGGCGAGGTGATCCTCACGCACGTTGCACAGGATGCCGATGGTTGCGCGGACCAGATGATCCTGGTTCAGCTCCTGCAGTGCGGGATCGACCGCCATGCACTCGAGGACGAGGGCATCGGGGGCCTCGGAGGCCGCCAGCGCCACGATGCCGATCTGTTCCACGACGTTGGCGATCTCGAACTTGCGGTGCACCGGGACCTCGGACCCGTCCACGTGGATGTAGCGGGCCGCGGTTCCGGTGGTCTTGGCAACCACGCGCAGCCGACCGCCACGCAGTGCTCCGTTGGTCAGCCTCGTGATCGACGACTTGCCACGGATCCCGTTGACCAGGACCCGGATGGGGATGGAATCGAGGTTGGCGTCATGGCGACGCTTCTCGATCACACCCGCGGTCAGCAGGGTGAGCATGCCCAGGGAGAAGATGGCGTAGAGGAAGATCACGTCAACCCTCGCCACCTGTCGATCCATCGCCGGCGCGGCTCCGGTCGGGATCGCTGGGGCCTCGAGGTCGTCCGCCCCGGCGTCGGATCAGCAACACCCGGGTGCGTTCGAGGGCGCGGCCCAGCAGGCCGATCTCGTCGTAGCGTTCCACCTTGACCGGCTTGGCGAGGTCGCCGAAGGCGATGCGTTCCGCTTCCTGCTGGACCTGGATGATCGGCCGGATCACCACGATCAGCAGCCAGCCGAAGATGGTTGCGGTCATGATCGCCAGCAGCAGGGCGAAGAGCACGGCCTGGCGACGAGCGCTCGTGCCAGGTGTTGGCAGAGACCGCACGGTCCGCGTCGTGACGACGCTCCATCCCATGGCGCCGGTCGGGCCTGATCCGCTGACAGGGGAGTAGCCGACGACCTCGAGTTCCTCGAAGGAGCCGCCCAGCACGGAGACGCCGGAAGCGCCGCCGACCGCCTTGTCTGCCTGCTCGCGCAGCGTCCGTCGGGGCAGTTCCGTCAGCGAGTCAGCGCCCGTCGCGGTCGCGATGACACGGCCCTCGTCGTCCAGGACCCAGGCCTCGCCGGGTCGGGCCGTTTCCAGGCTGAAGCGGAGGAACGCGGGGTCGTACTCGGCCCAGACCGTCAGGTCGGTGCCGGGCACGGGCGATGTCAGCGCGATGACGAGAGCGTCGTCCTGCGCAGCGACGACCTTGCTGACAGCCGAGTCCTGGACCGGCAGGTCCCGGACCCGTTCCTCGGTGTGAAGCGTGCCGCCGACTTCCAGCAGTCGATTGCCGCCGTCGTCCAACAACGCGAGCGCTCGGTAGCGGCCGTGGATCGCAGAGAAGCCGCGGAACAGGGCCTCGGCCTCGGCGCCGTCGCGGGGGGCGCCGGCGTCGATCGCGACTCCCAGGGAGCCGGCGAGGACGCGCACGTCATTGCTTCCCTCGTTGACGCTGCGTCGGATCGACTGCGCGATCTCGACGGTCAGCGCCTCCTGGTAGTCGAGCACCACCGGTGGGACGTCGGTCGGGGTGTCGTCGCTGCGGCCGACGATCAGGCCGCCGAAGAGGGAGATCAGCAGGAAGCTGGCGACACCGGCAGCCCACGGCAGGCGGATCGAGTTGGCGATCCGGTACGAGCGAGGTTGTTCGCTGGTTCGTCGCGCGAGCAGTCGGCGGCGCAGGGCGCCGGGCTGACGGACCTTGCGGGCACTCACGGTGAGGCGAGCAGTGACCGGAGCGACCGATCGATCTCGTCGGCGTGGAACGGCTTGGTGATGTAGTCGTCGGCGCCCATCTCGAAGGCCTCGGTGATGGCCTCACCGTCGGCGCGGGCTGTCACGAGGATCACGACCGTGTGGGCGATCGCGGCATCGTCACGGATCGCGGCCAGGACGGCATTGCCATCGAGGACTGGCATCATCTGGTCCATCACCACGGCGTCGGGGCGCAACGAGCGGACTCCGGCGAGGGCTTCCTGGCCGTTCTCGAAGGAGTGCACGACGTAGCCTCGACCCTCGAGCTCCATGACGAGGAGCGCACGGATGCTTGGGTCGTCTTCAGCGACGACCACGACCGGCTTGGTCATGGTGGATGAGTCCTGGGTGGTGGTGGTGGACGAAGAGACTATGCCCGACGGCGTGCACCAGAAAGCCGACGTTGTGCGTCAGGCAACCAGTGCCCGTCGCTCGCTGGCCGCTGCGCTGGGTATTGGGATGACGCTGGTGCTCGGGCTCGCCGCGATTGTGCTGGCCGGTCGGGAGGCCCCGACCGACGACGCGTTCGAGTCGGTCGACCTTCCCGATCCGCTCGTCGCCCTGCCGGTGGTCCCGCGCGACGACCTGCTGACCTTGCTGGGGATCCCGCCCCGGGCCGACCAGGTCGTGGCAGACCTGGCCGTCGGGCGCGAGGTCCTGCCACGGCTCGTCGTCGGGCTGGGGTTGGAATCGGAAGCTGGCTTCCACCCCGCCGATCACGGCCTCGAAGTCCGACGACTGGACGGCGGATCGCTGTTGGTGCTGGTGCCGGCCGAGGGTCGCGATCGCGGTTGGGGTCGACACGCCCTGCGAGTCGGAAGTCGCGCGTCGGTCCATGTCGAGGTCCCTCACCCCGTCACCGACCGAGCCTCGGCCCAGCTGGGCGTGGAGCTCTTCGAGGCCTCGAGCGCCCGGCACCTGACGGTCGCCGGCGCCTCGCGTCGCAGCATCGAGGGGCGTGGCGACGCGGCGCATGATGACCTGGTTCCGTTCGATGCCGTGCACCGGGCGCTGCTGCCGCGGGTTTCGCTCGTCGTCCAGGTCCATGGTTGGGCGACGGCCAATCACCCCGACCTCGACGCGGACGTCGTCCTCTCGCCGGGCATCGGGCGACTCGACGGGCTGGACCTGCTCGCACGCTCGTTGGAGGCGGTTGGGCTGCGCGTCTGCGTGCCGACCTCGTTCGACGACTGCGACCGCTTGGCCGGTCGCACCAACCTCCAGGGGGCGAGTGCCGCCGAGGCCGGGGTTGGCTTCCTGCACCTCGAAGTGGCTGACACCGTACGAACCGATGACGATCTGCGCGCCGCGTTGGTCGGGACGATCGCTGCCTGGATCCGGAGCAACGCGTGACCGAGAACCCCACGGCCCTGCCGGCACCTGCGCAGCAGGGCACCGACGAGGCGATGCAGTCTGCCGGCCTGGTCCGAGCTCGTCGACGTGCGACCGCCCTGCTGGGTGTGGTCGCCGTCGGTTTCGTGGCCACCTTTGCGCTCCCGGACGGCGGTGCCACCCCTTGGCTCCGTGCGGCGCTGGAGGCCGGCCTGGTGGGTGGCCTCGCTGACTGGTTCGCCGTCGTGGCGCTCTTTCGGCATCCCCTGGGCATTCCGGTGCCGCACACCGCCGTCATCCCGAAGTCCAAGGATGGCCTCGGCGCCAACCTGTCGACGTTCGTGGAGCAGAACTTCCTGAACTCTGAGCAGTTGGACGCCCGGTTGGTGGACCCCGCCCACGTCACCCGACTCGGGGCGTGGCTGGCCGACCCCGAGCACGCGGAACGGGTGGCATCGGATGTGGCGCGCGTGGCCGGGTCGATCCTGGGCGCCCTCGACGAGGACCAGATCGTCC
>CBDTZE010000014.1:0-14437 GCA_965364815.1 uncultured Nitriliruptoria bacterium
CCGTCGCCTCCGACGACGCGATCATCGCGACCAACACCTCGTCGCTGCCGGTCATGGACATCGCCGTCCACACCCGCCGCCCCAACCGGGTGCTGGGCTTCCACTTCTTCAACCCCGCCCCGGTCATGAAGCTGATCGAGTTGGTGCGCACCGTCGTCACCGACGAGGGCGTCATCGCCTCGGCGCGGCAGTTCGCGGAGAAGATCGGCAAGACGCCGGTCGCCGTGGGCGACCGTCGCGGCTTCATCGCCAACCAGTTGCTCTTCCCGTACCTCAACCAGGCCGTCGGCATGGTCGAGTCCGGGTACGCCACCAAGGAAGACGTCGACGCCGCCATGCGGTTCGGCACCGGCCTCCCGATGGGCCCGATCTCCTTGGTCGACCTGGTCGGCCTGGACACGATGGTCGGCATCATGGATGCCATCCACTCGCAGTTCGACGAGACCCAGTTCGCGCCGCAGCCGATCCTGAAGCAGCTGGTGTCCGCCGGCTATGCCGGGCGCAAGGCCGGCCGCGGCTTCTACACCTACGAGGACGCCGGCAGCTCGCGCGTCGTCGCCGACGACGGGGCTCGCGGCGCCGCCGACCAGGCCACGATCGCCGGGTGGAGCCGCGTTGGCGTCCTGGGCACTGGCACGATGGCCACCGGCATCGCCGAGGTCTGCGCCAAGGCCGGCTTCGACGTCGTCGTGCGTGGCCGCTCCAAGGAAAAGGCCGAGGCCGTCGCGGCTGCCGTCGCGAAGTCCTGCCAGCGCATGGTGACCAAGGGCCGCATGTCCGAGGAGGACATGGTCGCCACCCTCGCCAAGATCCACCCCACGGCCGACATCGCCGACATGGCGGACTGTGACGTCGTCGTCGAGGCCGTGGCCGAGGACCTGGAGATCAAGAAGGGGCTCTTCGCCGAGCTGGCCAAGACGCTCAAGCCCGAAGCCGTGCTGACCACGACGACCTCGTCGCTGCCCGTCATCGAGTGCGCGATGGTCACCGACCGTCCGGAACGCGTCGTCGGCCTGCACTTCTTCAACCCCGCCGCGATCATGAAGCTGGTCGAGATCGTCCCGACGGTCCGGACCGATGACGAGGTGCTGGAGCAGTCCCGCGCCTTCATCGACCGCCTCAAGAAGGTCGGCGTCCTCTGCGGTGACCGCGCCGGGTTCATCGTGAACGCGTTGCTGTTCCCGTACCTGAACGACGCCGTCAAGATGCTCGACTCGCACTACGCCACGGCCGAGGAGATCGACACCGCGATGAAGTTGGGCTGTGGCTACCCCATGGGGCCGTTCGAGCTCATGGACATCGTCGGGCTCGACGTCTCCCTGGCCATCATCGAGACGCTGCACGACGCATTCAAGGAGCCGTCGTTCGCGCCGGCGCCGCTGCTCAAGCACATGGTCTCGGCCGGCTTCCTCGGTCGCAAGGCCAAGCGCGGTTGGTACGTGTACTGATGTCCAAGAGCGACCTTCCCGACTGGCGCGACCTCCCCGAGGAGGTCCGCGGTCGCAAGCCCACGCCGGGTGAACTGCTCCGGTTCCTGCCGGACGTGGGCCGCCTGCTGTGGGCGGTCGCCCGCGACGCTCGCGTGCCCTGGTACGCCAAGGCCGCAGCCGCCGGGGCGGCGGCCTACGTGGTCTCGCCCGTCGACCTCGTGCCGGACGTCCTGCCCGTGCTGGGTCAGCTCGACGACGTGTGGATCGTCGCGAAGGCGCTGAAGTTCCTGCTCCGCGAAACCGGTGTGGAGCTGCTCGAGGAGTTGTGGCCGGGAACCGACGAGGGCTTCGCCGTCCTGTTGTGGGTTGCCGGCGTCCGGGACTGACCGTGTCCACTGGACCTTCGCCCCTCGCGCCCGAGGGCCTGCCCGGCCATGTCTGGCGTTTCGTGCCGGCCTACCAGGCCCACAAGCCGTACGTCTGCCCCAGCTGCCACAACGACGTTCCGTCGGGCACGGGTCACGTCGTGGCCTGGCCGGAGGGGGAGAGCGACCTGCGCCGCCATTGGCACCGTCACTGTTGGAACATCGCTGCTCGTCGCGGTCACTGACGCGTTGTCAGCGCAGGGGTGGTGTGGACGTGCGGATCCGTTGCCTACCGGTGAGTAGGTTTCGACCAGCGACGAAGGTCCTCCCCTCATGATCGACGGCACCCTCGAGCCGGCATACGCCGGCCTGGTGAAGCGCTTCGAGAAACTGTTCGGCAAGCCCAAGGACGGCGGTGGCGCGCTGGCGATGTACGTCGACGGCGTGAAGGTCGTCGACGTCTGGGCGGGCTGGAAGGACTTCGAAGCCGGCGAGCGCTGGCAGTCCGACACCGTCGCGATGAGCTTCTCGACGACGAAGGGTGTCGCCTCGACGGTCGTCCACAGCCTGGTCGACGAGGGCGTGTTGTCCTATGACGAGCCGATCGCCAGTTGGTGGCCGGAGTTCGCGGCCAACGGCAAGCAGGGCATGACGCTCCGAGAGGTCATGAGCCATCGCTCGGGACTGCACAACGTCCGGGCGTTGGCCAGCGACGCCCAGACGATGCTCGACCACTTCGAGATGGAGCATCGGCTCGCCGCGGCGCAACCCCACCGCCACCCCGAAGGCCGGTCGGGCTACCACGGACTCACGTACGGCTGGATCATCGGCGGCATCGTTCGTCGTGCCACGGGCGTCTCGCTGACCGAACAGGTGCAGACACGCTTGGCGGTCCCGCTGAACATCGACGGCCTGCACATCGGCCTGCCAGAATCCGAGCGGCACCGGAACGCACCCCTGTCGGCCATGCCCAACGTCATGGATGCCGCCACGTTGGCGAAGCGCCTGGAGAATGGGAAGATCCTGCGTGGGATCACCCAGGCGCTCCTTCCGGACGGCATCGATCACCTCCTTGACGGCGGTCCGGCGTTGATGGACACCGAGATGGCCGCCATGAACGGCTTCTTCGACGCCCGGTCGCTGGCCCGGATGTATGCCGCGCTGTCCATGGGCGGGTCACTCGACGGCGTGGATCTCATGTCGCGACGGACGGTCGACGCGGCCAGCCGAAAGCACGCGCACGGTCGCGACTACGTCATCGGGATCCCCATGGGATGGCGCCTGGGCTATCACCAGGCCTTCACCACGGGGCGGGCACCGCAGCGGGGCTTCGGACACTTCGGCTTCGGCGGCGCGGGCGCGTGGTGCGACCTCGACCGACGCATCTCGTTGGCGTTCGTCACCAACCGCATGGCCAGCTTCACCACACCGTTCGCCGACGCCCGGCTGGCGCGACTGGGCGGTGCGGCCGTCAAGTTGGTGGAACAGGTGACCGGTCGCGGTCGGGGCGCCTGACAGCGTCCGGCGTCACGAGACAGTTCGGGGCGCTGGCTAGCCTCCGGGGGTCGTCTGCGGGGAGCAGCGGCACCACTGGAGGCACGTCGATGTCCAAGAAGACCCACCAACGCGAACTCGACCGGGCCCGCGCCAAGCGCCAAGCCGACGCGTACACGAAGCGCCAGGAGAAGATGCGCTATGTGGCGATCGGCCTGGTGGTCGTCATGGCAGGCGGCGCGTTCGCCTTGGCGGCCATCAGCAATGGCGGCGACCCGGAGGTTGCCGTCGACAGCTTCCTCTACGACTCCGACGGTGACGGCGTCCCGGACACCAACGTCGACCCGGCATCGACCACGCCAGACGTGGCCGACGAGCCCGTCGCAATCCCGGCCGACGCGTGCCAGAACCCGTCCGAGGGTGCGCCGGCTTCACCGCTGACCTCCTACGACTCGGCGCCGGACATGGTCATCGACGCGGCCAAGACCTACGTCGCCACGATCGAGACGACGTGCGGGACCGTCGTGGTCGAACTCGATGCCGCCATGGCGCCGACCACGGTCAACAACTTCGTCTTCCTGGCCCGCGACGGCTACTACGACGGCGCCCCGTTCCACCGCGTCATCCAGGACTTCATGATCCAGGGCGGCGACCCGTCCGGCACCGGCCACGGTGAGGGCGGCACCTACCCGGGTTACACGTTCGACGACGAGCTCGAGCTTGCCCAGCAGGTCGTCGAGGCCAACGGGTCCTACCCGCGCGGCACGTTGGCCATGGCCAACTCCGGCGCCAACACCAACGGCTCGCAGTTCTTCATCATGCACGCCGACTACGCGTTGCCGCCGCAGTACGCGGTGTTCGGTCGGACGCTGGAGGGGCTCGACGTCATCGACCAGATCGTGGTCGGGCCAGCTGCAGGCGACCAGGCCATCGAGCCGGTGCGCATCATCTCGATCACCGTCGAGGAGCGCTGAGGCGCTCGTACACCCTGACTGGACCCGGCCCGCGCGGCCGGGTCCTGTCGTTGGGAGGGCGGCGTAGCCTGCCGGGCAACCCGCTCATTTCACGACCAGGAACCAACGTGGCCAAGCAGTACAACTCCCCGCCCGACATGCAGATCGACACCGCGAAGACCTACAAGGCGACGATCAAGACGAACAAGGGCGACATCACCGCCCGCCTGTTCGCCGACGAGTCGCCCAACACGGTCAACAACTTCGTCTTCCTCGCACGTGAGGGCTTCTACGACGGGGTGATCTTCCACCGCGTCATCAAGGGCTTCATGCTCCAGGGCGGCGACCCGACCGGCACCGGCACCGGTGGCCCCGGCTACCGCTTCGCCGACGAGCTCGACGCTGCCAACAAGCACCGCTACTCGCTGGGCACGCTGGCGATGGCGAACTCCGGCCCGAACACCAACGGCTCGCAGTTCTTCGTCATGCACGCCGACTACGGCCTGCCGCCGCAGTACGCGGTCTTCGGCAAGACGATCGACGGCCTCGACGTTGTCGACGACATCGGCAAGGTTGCGACCGGCCCCGGTGACCGTCCCAAGGACGACGTCGTGATCAACACGATCGAGATCACCGAGGAGTGAGTCGACCGACTCCCCTTTGGCTGACGCCCCGCCCCGTGCGGGGCGTTCGCCGTTTTCTGTGGGCTGTCGATCAGCCCGTGCCGGCGTCCGATTCGGCATCCGGACCGTCGGCGTCGTCGCCGGGCCACGGCGGCAACTCGTCGAGGCTGACGGTGTCCCGCTTCACGCCTGCGTCGTAGTCGCGCATGCGCTTGGGATACCCGACCTTGGCGGCGTCGTAGAGCGGGACGCCGGCCTTGGCGCAGACGTCCAGGGCCTGCTCCCGATCGCGGATCGGGCGGCGCAGGTACTCGCCGTCGGCGGCGACGACGAGGAGCGTTGTCGAGTAGATGGCGGTCTTGGGCTCGACGAAGCCCTCGACCCCGGGGCGCGACGTGATGAAGGCGTTGAGTTCCTTCAACGCCGCCTTCGAGGCAGGGGAGGCACTGGGTGATGGCGGCTTGCGTTTGCCCTCACCCTTGAACCAACCGCGGATGCGGTCTCCGAGACCCACCATTTGCCTCTCGCCATGCGTGTTCGCGAGGCTACAACCTCAGTGGTGCTCGCCGTCCTCGACCAACTCGACCAGCACGCCGTTCGTTCCCTTGGGGTGCACGAAAGCGACCGTGTGGCCCCCGCCGCCACGCCGTGGTTCCTGGTCGATGAGGCGGACCTCCTGTTCGCGCAGGTGGTCCAGCGTCCCGGCGACCGAGTCGACCCCGAAGCCGAGGTGGTGCAGGCCCGGCCCGTTCTTTGCGAGGTACTTCGCGATGGGGGAGTCGTCGCGGGTGGCCTGCAGCAACTGGATGTAGACCCCGCCGACGTTGAGCATGGCTTCCTCGACGCCGTCGGATTCGACGACCTCGCGGTACTCGGCCGTCAGGCCGAAGGCGCGCTCGTAGAAGGCGAGGGCCTCGTCGAGGTCCTCGACGGCGATGGCGATCTGGTCGATGCGAGTGACGGCCACGGTGGATCCTGGAGCTGATGGGACGGGCGACCGGCGCCCAAACCCGGGCGGCGACATCGAAAGCCTGCCGTGCCGCGGCCGACATCGCCTATTTTGCGTCTCATGGACGATCCACACAGCCACCACTTGGCGATCGCGGTCGTCGTCGGGGCAGTGGCAGGTGGGCTGGGGGTCGTCGGACTCGTGGTCGCCGCGACGGTGCTCGGCGTCGACTTCACCTTCCTTGCCCGTGAGCCCCAGTGGGCCCTGGGGGGCGCCTTCTACGCGGGCGCCTTCTCGAACCTCGGCATCGTGGTCTGGTCGGTACCCGCTGTCGTGACCGCGTTCGCCGCTTTTCTGACGCGGGACCGTCAGCGGCTGATGCTCGCTGCTGCCTCGCTGCTGACCTGGGCCCTCTTGCTGGATGACCTGTTTCTGCTGCACGAGAACGTCTATCCCAAGCTCCGCATCGAGGGCGAGCTGCTGATGGTCCTCTACGGGATCGCGGTCCTGGGTGTGCTCTGGCTGGCCTTCCCGCACGTGGGCATCCCCGGCCTTCTCGCGTTGGGCATTGCGCTGGCCGCGTTCGGGGTCTCGGGGGTCATCGATGAGTGGGAGCCGGCCTGGCGCTACCGGATCGTGGTTGAGGACGGGGCCAAGTTCATCGGCATCTGCCTCTGGGCCACGATCTGGAGTGTCGTGTCGCTGGCCGCTGTCCGTGAGCGGTTCGCGCAGGACGCCGTCGCCCAGGTCCCCGTCGGCTGATCATCGGCCAGCGGTGGGAGTGTCCGGCCACTTGCCGGGGAATGGGCCTTGCGTTGGTCGCGTCGCGGGCAGATGCTGTGATCCCGACCACAGGACCACGATGCATCGCCCCGACTGGGAGGCCGCGCTGGGCGTCTCTGCCACGCGCGCCGTGGCCCACCTCGCCGGCCTGCCCGACCGCCCCGTCGGCGCGCCAGGCACGCCCGCCGACCTCCTCGCCACGTTCGACCGCACCGTCCCTCGTCAGGGGCTTCCTGCCGAGCAGGTGCTGGCCGAGCTTGCGAACGGAGCAGAGCCCGGCCTGACCGCGATGAACAGCGGCCGATTCTTCGGCTGGGTCATCGGTGGCTCGACCCCCGCCGGCCTCGGGGCCGACTGGCTCGTCAGCGCCTGGGAACAGAACACCGCGATGGTCGAGGCCACGCCCGCCACGGTCGTCATCGAGCAGGTTGCGGCGCGTTGGATCGTGGAGCTCTTGGAGCTTCCTTCCGACTGTTCGGTCGGGTTCGTGACCGGTGGGCAGATGGCGAACTGGGTCGGCCTCGCCGCCGGCCGCAATGCCGTGTTGACCGCGATGGGCTGGGATGTCGAGGCCGATGGTCTCCAGGGCGCCCCGAAGGTGACCGTGATCGCCGGTGACGAGTGGCACTCGACCATTCCCCGAGCGCTTCGCTACCTGGGGCTGGGTTCCCAGACGGCCGTCCTGGTCGACAGCGACGACAACGGGGCGATGCTTCCTGCCGCCCTCGACGCGGCCCTGGCCGGTGTCGACGGACCGGTGTTGGTCGCCGCCCAGGTCGGCAACGTCAACTCGGGAGCGATCGATCCGGTCGGCGCCATCGTGGACGTGCTGGACCGACACCGCGGTGACAACCCGGGGCGGATCTGGCTGCACGTCGACGGCGCGTTCGGTCTCTGGGCCGCGGCGTCTCCGACGCGCCGCCACCTGGTGGCGGGCGTGGAGCGAGCCGACTCGTGGGGGACCGACGCCCACAAGTGGCTCAACGTCCCGTACGACTGCGGCGTCGCGATCACCCGCCACCCCGACGCCCATCGTCGGGCCGTGAGCACCCGCGCCAGCTACATCCCAGCCGGTGATTCCGGTTTCCGTCATCCCATCGACCACACGCCGGAGTTCTCCCGGCGTGCTCGTGGCGTGCCGGTGTGGGCGACGATCCGCGAGTTGGGCGCGGAGGGTGTCACGGCCCTGGTCGACCGCTGTTGTGACCACGCCTCCCGGTTCGCTGAGCAGCTCGCAGCGCAGGAGGACGTCGAGGTTCTCAATGACGTCGTGCTCAACCAGGTGGTCGTCCGCTTCCTCGATCCGCAGGGTGATCACGATGCACACAACGCCGAGGTGGCCGAACGGATCTGGGCCGACGGGACCTGCGTCGCGACGCCCACGACGTGGCGCGGCGTCGCGGCGCTGCGCATCTCCGTGTCGAACTGGCTGACCGACGCGGCCGACGTCGATGCGTCGGTCGTAGCCATGCTGCGTGCGCACCGTGGGTAGCCCTGAGCGGTTGGGTGGCCTCCCACGTCGGCCCTACGATCGATCGTCCGCTCACCGTTGAAGCGCAGGAGACCAGGCACATGAACGAGACCGTCGTCGTCGGCTACGCCCGCACCCCCATCGGCAAGTTCGGTGGTGGCTTCTCCTCGCTGAGCGCCATGGATCTCGGTGGCTTCGCCCTCAAGGCCGCCATCGAGCGCGCCGGCATCACGCCTGACCAGGTCCAGTACAACGTGATGGGCCACGTGCTCAACGCGGGCCTCGGCCAGATCACCTCCCGCCAGGCCGCCCAGAAGGCCGGCATCCCGATGACCACGCCCTCGGAGACGATCAACAAGGTCTGCCCCTCCGGCATGGCCGCGATCGCCCGCGCGTCGTCGCTCATCGCCCTCGGCGAGTTCGACGTCATCACTGCCGGCGGCATGGAGTCGATGACCAACGCCCCGTACGTGCTGGACAAGGCCCGCTACGGCTACCGCCTCGGTGACGGGAACCTCAAGGACACCTTGATGTTCGACGGCCTCACCTGCGCCTTCGACGACAAGGCGATGGGCCTGGCGACCGACGAGTACCAGGCGGACTCGCACTCCTACTCCCAGGCGCAGCAGGACGAGTGGGCTGCCCGCTCGCACGAGCGCGCCGCCGCTGCGTGGAAGGACGGGGCCTTCGACACCGAGGTCGTCCCGGTCGCCGTGCCGCAGCGCAAGGGTGACCCGGTCATGGTCGAGTCCGACGAGGGCATCCGCCCGGGAACGACCGCGGAGTCCCTCGGCGGCCTGCGCCCGGCCTTCCGCAAGGACGGCACGATCACCGCCGGCAACGCCTCGCAGATCTCTGACGGCGGCGCGGCCGTCGTCCTGATGTCCCGCACGAAGGCCGAGGAGTTGGGTCTCCCCGTCCTGGCCACGATCAAGGCCTGGGGCGCCACGGCCGGCCCGATGTCGCTGTTGCCGCAGCCGTCCAACGCCATCCGCCACGCCGCGGGCAAGATCGGCGTCGACCCGTCCGGCCTCGACCTGTACGAGCTCAACGAGGCCTTCGCGTCGGTCGCGATGGCTGGCGCAGCTGACCTCGGCGTCTCCGAGGACAAGGTCAACGTCAACGGTGGCGCCGTGGCCATGGGCCACCCGCTGGGCTGCACCGGTGCACGCATCACGATCACGCTGATCAACGAGCTCCGTCGCCGCGGTGGCGGCATGGGCGCCGCAGCCCTCTGCGGTGGTGGCGGCCAGGGCGACGCGCTCATCGTCGAGGCAGCTTCCTGATCGACCTCGACGACCTCCTCGAACGTTTCGACCAGGGCCAGCGCCGGGCGATTGCCCGGGCGCTGACCCTGGTGGAGGACGGCGACCCGACCGCGTTGCGGCGGGTCGTCTCCGCGTTGCACCCGCGGACCGGTCGGGCGCGGACCATCGGGATCACCGGCTCACCCGGCGTCGGCAAGTCGACGCTGACCAACGCGATCGCGACGGAGCTGCGCAGCCGGGACAAGACGGTGGCGATCCTGGCCGTCGATCCGTCGTCGCCCTTCACGGGCGGGGCGTTGTTGGGTGACCGAATCCGCATGCAGGGCCACCACGCCGACGACGGCGTGTTCATCCGGTCGATGGCCACGCGCGGCCACCTCGGTGGGCTGTCCGTGGCGACGCCGCTGGCCGTGGGTGTCCTCGACGCCGCAGGGTTCGACGTCGTGCTGATCGAGACCGTCGGTGTCGGTCAGTCCGAGGTCGAGGTTGCCGGCCTCTCCGACTCCACGATCGTGGCGCTGGCCCCGGGCATGGGTGACGGCGTCCAGGCCGCCAAGGCCGGGATCCTCGAGGTCGCGGACCTGTTCGTGATCAACAAGGCCGACCACTCCGGCGCGGGCAAGCTGGAGTCGGAGTTGCGCGGCATGTTGGAGTACGCCCACGCGTCGGACCCCGATGGCACGGGGGAGGGCTCCTGGTGGCCGCCGATCAAGCGCACCGTCGCCGTGCGAGGCGAAGGCATCCCAGAGTTGGTCGACGAGCTCGCTGGACACCACGACTTTCTTGCCAGCAACGATGGGCTTGCCCGTCGACGCCAGCGCCGGGCCGCCCACCTCGTCCGGGAGATCGCCCTGCAGGCCATGCGTCAGCGCTTCGCGGTTGCCGCTGAGGACGACGATGCGGTGGCGGCGCTTGCCGAGCAGGTCGCCAGTGGGTCGGTGGACCCGTACACCGCGGCGGAGCGACTGCTGGCGGCAACCGACCTGGCCTGAAGCCAGGTCTCAGCAGGCGTGCACGACCACGATGTGGGTGGCGGCCTGCCCGCGGTTGCCGGCATCGTCGATGCCACTCACCGTCACCTCATGGTCGGTCGATCCGCACGACGGGGCGTACAACCGGGTCGTGCCGTCCGCCTGGTTGAGCAGGGCGCCCGACTGGTGATCGGACACCCAGCGCCAGGACAGGACGGGGTCCCGGTCGTCCTGGCCGATGGCCTCGAGCGTCACGGTGGCGTACCAACCCAGCGCATCGTGCCGGTCCGCGGAGTAGGTCACGGCGTCGCGCGGGTTCACGACCTCGACGTCCGGTGCCGTGGCGTCGGGGGTGGCCGAGGGGGCGGTGCGTCCGAGGCTCGTGGCGGTCTGTCGTGAGGACGGCCGCGCGTCGCGTGTGGACTTCTCCGAGGTTCGGTCCGACGTGCCGGCGGTCACCAAGGCCAAGACGGTCACGCCCAGTATGGCGGCGACGGCCGCGCTGCGTCGCAGCCAGCCGCGACCGCGTCGCGTCGACTTCGTTCCTGCACGAACCATGGCGTTCTCCGCCGCGAGGCGCACGGCGTCGGGAAGGGCGACGGGGCGCAACGAGGCGAAGATGTGGATGCCCGAGGGCAGGTCTGCCCGAACCGGTTCGCAGGTGGGGCAGTGCTGCACGTGGGTCTCGACGCGGCCACGGAGCTCTGTGGCACTTGCGCCGGGCGGCAACGAGAGGATGGCAGCCGGGAGCGACGCACACCGTCGGGTGCAGCGGCGGATCGTCTGCTGCGTCGCGATGGCCTGCGCAGCCTGCTGGCGAATTCTCGTCGCCACCGCGTAGGTGTCGGACGTGCCGACCCGCAGGACCTCGGCGAGCTCGGGGTTGGTCAGGTCCTGCCGGAGCAGCAGGTCGATCAGGGAGTAGGTCTGGGTGTCGAGGCTGCTCGCGCCTTCCCACACCGTGCTGGCCTCGACCGCTGCACGCTGCGCGTCGATGTCGGCGGGGAGGCGGTGGCGGTCGACCTGCGTGAGTTCTGCCCGGCGGGTCATGGCGTCCACATGGCGCGGCCGTCCTGCCGTGCTGAGCGCCGGACCGGCGAGGTCATACGCGATCCGGAACAGCGCGACGCGGTCGCAGGACGCGTCGGGAGCCTCCACGACGAACGTGGCGAAGGTCGCTTCCAGCAGCTCGGCTGCCCGCTGGTGGGAGCGGGTGAGTCGGACCAGGAAGTCGTGGACAGCGGGGGCGTGCTCGGAGACGAGCGAAGTCGCGCCGCCGTCGTGGAGGGACTCGGTGGGCATGGGGTGAATGCAATCGCGGTGGGGGGCTGCGGTGCAACGCACGTGCGGGCCGCGGTGCTCCCCGTCATTACGATGCGATCCATGACGCTGCCTTTTGATCCCATTGCCGAGGCCCGCCGCCAGTGGCGCGCCCGTGGCTGGGGCGAGGACGTGGCGATGGCGGCCGTCACCTCGATCTTCCGTGCGCAGCAGATCCTGCTTGCGCGGATCACGGAGGTCCTGCGGCCGATGGACCTGACGTTCGCCCGCTACGAGGTGCTGGCGTTGCTGACGGTGAGTCGTCGCGGGGCACTCCCGCTGGGCCGCATCGGCGAGCGACTCCAGGTGTCACCGGCCAGCGTCACCAACGCGATCGACCGGCTGGCGAAGGACGGGCTGGTGCGTCGCGACCCGCATCCCACCGATGGCCGCACCACCCTGGCCGTGCTCACCGAGGACGGTCGGGAGTTGCTCGTCCGCGCCACGCGGGCGCTGGAGGAGATCCGTTACGGGGCGGAGGGCCTGGACGACGAGGGGGCCGGGACTGTGCTCGAGGCGTTGGGGCCGCTGCGGGCGTCCGCCGGCGACGTGGCCGCCGAGAAGCTGGGGCGCCCCTCGTCGCACTGGGTCGGCAAGGGCCGTGGTCGGTCCGCGGGACCTTCCGCGGGCTCGTCGGATCAGGCGCCGTAGACCTCGACCTCGACGGCTCCGGTGTTGCCGCCGGTGGTCTGCTGCGCCTCGATCCGCACGATCTGTCCGGTCGCCGTGCCTTCGATGACCGTGAGGTCGGGCCCGACGGCGAACACGCCGATCTCCTCGCCGTCGACCAGGATGCGGATCATCTCGATGATCGCGGTGCCGTCGGACATGTCGCGGGTCCAGAAGCCGACGCCGCTGATCTCGGTCGGGGCGCCGAGGTCGATCTCGATCCAGGCGTCGTCGCCGTCCCCGAGGCTGGACCACTCGGTCGCCGGGTTGCCGTCGACGGCGTTGGATGCCCCGAAGCTGGCGTTGAACTCGCTCGACGCTGTGACGTCGGCCCCCAGGGCGACGTTCGTGCGGCCGTCAGCGGCAGCGGCAGGGTCGCCCGTCGCGAGGCTGGACGCCCCGAGCTCCGGCACGACGAAAGTCCGGTCGTCGTGAGCTTGGTAGAGCGTCCCGTCCGGCGCGGCGCCCTGCAGTCGGTAGTGGACGACCTCGCCGGGTGTCAGCATCCCGAGGATCACGACGTGGTCGGCATGCGCCCCGTCGGACATGTCGACGTCGGTCGCCAAGGTCCCGTAGGTGTCGTCAGGACCGAAGACGATGTTGCAGCCGACGTTCTGCGTCGTGCTGACCTGCATCGTGACCAAGCCGTTGGCGCCGGTGGTGAACACCGGGTCGCCGTCGAGGATCGGGGCGATGTCCAGCACCTCGATCGCTGTCGATCCCGAACCGGTCGTGGCAACGTCGCCGGAGCAGGCCGACGCGGCCAGGCCCACGGCCAGCAACAAGGAGGGGAGGGCGAGGCGACGCATCGGATCTGGTCCTTGGGTGGGAGTGCAGAGCTTGCGTCACAGCCAACCTCGACGAGGTCGTGGCTGTTCCGCCGCGCGTTTCCTTCGACGTCGAAGCAATTTCCTTCGTACGCTCGCGCCACCCCCTTCGATGCCTCCCGGAGCGCCCCATGTCCGAGTCCACCTGGTCCGACAAGTACGACGCCTGGAAGGTGAAGTACGACGCTGCCGGTGAGCGTGACGCCGACTTCACGACGATGTCGGGGATCCCGCTGGAGCCGCTCTACGGCCCGCACAACACGGAGCTCGACCTCGACCAGATCGGGATGCCGGGGGAGTACCCCTACACCCGCGGCGTCTACTCGTCGATGTACCGGACCCGCCCGTGGACGATCCGGCAGTTCGCTGGCTTCGCGGACCCGGAGCAGACCAACAAGCGCTATCACGACCTCGTCGACGCCGGGCAACACGGCCTGTCGGTCGCGTTCGACATGCCGACCCTGATGGGGCTGGACTCCGACGACGCCCGGTCCATGGGCGAGGTCGGCCACTGTGGTGTCGCCATCGACTCCGTGCACGACATGGACCGGCTGTTCCAGGGCCTGCCGCTGGGTGAGCTCACCACCTCGATGACGATCAACGCCCCGGCCGTGACGCTGTTCTGCATGTACGCGGTCGCGGCGGAGAAGCAGGGCTTCTCCCTCGACCAGCTCGGCGGCACGCTCCAGACGGACATCTACAAGGAGTACATCGCCCAGAAGGAGTGGCTGTTCCCGCCCCAGCCGCACCTGCGCCTCATCGGCGACCTGGTCGAGTTCTGCACGGAACACACCCCGAAGTACCACCCGATCTCGATCTCCGGTTACCACATCCGTGAGGCCGGGTCGACGGCTGTGCAGGAGTTGGCGTTCACCCTGGCCGATGGCTTCGCGTACGTCGAGTTGGGCATGGAGCGCGGCTTGCACCCCGACGAGTTCGTGCCGCGGTTCAGCTTCTTCTTCGATGCCCACATCGACTTCTTCGAGGAGATTGCGAAGTTCCGTGCCGGCCGCCGCATCTGGGCCCGTTGGCTCAAGGAGCGCTACGGAGCAACCGCCGAGAAGGCGATGCTCATGCGCTTCCACACGCAGACCGCCGGCGTGTCCCTGACCGGCCCGCAGCCGGACAACAACGTCGTGCGTACCGCCATCGAGGCCCTCGCCGGCGTCCTGGGCGGCACCCAGTCGCTGCACACCAACGCCCTCGACGAGGTCCTCGCCCTGCCGTCCGACCGCGCCGCGAAGATCGCGCTTCGGACCCAGCAGGTCATCGCCGAGGAGACCGGCGTCACCAACGTCATCGACCCGCTCGGTG